>JAIXVL010000193.1 GCA_027483045.1 Lysobacteraceae bacterium | reverse complement strand
GGAGCAGGAGCAGGAGCGCGGCATCACGATTACCTCCGCTGCCACGACCTGCTTCTGGTCCGGCATGGACAAGTCGCTGAACCAACACCGCTTCAACATCATCGACACCCCTGGCCACGTGGACTTCACCATCGAAGTGGAGCGCTCTCTGCGCGTGCTCGACGGTGCGGTGTTCGTGCTGTGCGCGGTCGGTGGCGTTCAGCCGCAGTCCGAGACTGTGTGGCGTCAGGCCAACAAGTACAGCGTTCCGCGCTTGGCTTTCGTCAACAAGATGGACCGCACCGGTGCGAACTTCACCAAGGTGATCGATCAGCTGAAGACCCGCTTGGGCGCCTACCCGGTGCCGATGCAGGTGGCGATCGGTGCCGAAGAGAACTTCGAAGGTGTTGTTGACCTCCTGAAGATGAAGGCGATCGTGTGGGACATGTCTACGAACGGTAATACGTTCACGTATGCCGACATCCCCGCTGGTTTGAATGATGAGTGCGTGGCTGCTCGTGCATTCATGGTCGAGGCTGCCGCTGAGGCCTCCGAAGACCTGATGAACAAGTACCTGGAAGGCACTGATCTTTCGGAAGAAGAGATCATCGCGGGTATTCGCGAGCGCACCTTGCGCGGCGAAATCATCCCGGCTTTCTGCGGCACCGCCTTCAAGAACAAAGGCGTGCAGGCGATGTTGGACGCGGTTATCCGCTACCTGCCGTCGCCGTCGGATCGTCCGCCGGTCAAGGGCATCGATGAGAACGAGCAGGAAGCCTTCCGCAAAGCGGTCGATTCCGAGTCTTTCTCGGCGCTTGCATTCAAGATCATGACCGACCCGTTCGTCGGTTCGCTGACCTTCTTCCGCGTCTACTCCGGTGCTCTCAACAGCGGCGACCAGGTGTACAACCCGGTCAAGTCGAAGAAGGAGCGCATCGGCCGCATCCTGCAGATGCACGCCAACCAGCGCGAAGAGATCAAGGAAGTGCTCGCTGGCGATATCGCTGCGGCTGTGGGCCTGAAGGACGTCACCACCGGTGACACCCTTTGCTCCATGGACAACGTGATCACGCTCGAGCGCATGATCTTCCCGGAGCCCGTCATCTCGATGGCGGTCGAGCCGAAGACCAAGTCCGATCAGGAAAAGATGGGTGTCGCCTTGGGCCGTCTGGCGCAGGAAGATCCCTCGTTCCGCGTCCGTACGGACGAAGAGTCGGGTCAAACGATCATCTCGGGTATGGGTGAGTTGCACCTCGAGATTCTCGTTGACCGCATGAAACGCGAGTTCAATGTGGAAGCGAACGTTGGTAAGCCGCAGGTGGCCTACCGCGAAGCGATCCGTAAGGCTGTGAAGCAGGAAGGCAAGTTCGTTCGCCAGTCCGGTGGTCGCGGTCAGTACGGTCACATCGTGATCGAGATGGAGCCGCAGGAGCGCGGCGCCGGCTTTGTGTTCGAAAACGCCATCGTCGGCGGCACTGTTCCGAAGGAATACGTGACTGCTGCTGGTAAGGGCATCGAAGAAGCAATGAAGAACGGCGTGCTCGCCGGCTTCCCGGTGGTTGACGTTAAGGTCAAGGCCGTGGACGGCTCGTTCCACGACGTGGACTCCAACGAAATGGCCTTCAAAGTGGCCGGTTCGATGGCTTTCAAGGAAGGTTTCAGCAAGGCGAACCCCGCACTGCTCGAGCCGGTGATGAAGGTCGAAGTGGTTACGCCCGAGGATTACCTCGGCGACGTGATGGGCGACGTGAGTCGTCGTCGCGGCATCTTGCAGGGCAGCGATGATTCGCCGTCGGGCAAGGTCATCAATGCGATGGTTCCGCTTGGCGAAATGTTTGGTTACGCAACGACGCTGCGCTCGATGTCCCAGGGCCGCGCGACGTACACCATGGAATTCGATCATTACGCTGAAGCGCCGAATAACATCGCCGAGCAGGTCATCAAGAAAGCCTGATTTCCGGCTTTCCTAGATCACAGAATCCAAGAATCAAGACATTTAAAGGGTAGGCAGTCATGGCAAAGGGTAAGTTCGAGCGCACCAAGCCCCACGTGAACGTGGGCACGATCGGTCACGTTGACCACGGCAAGACGACGCTGACGGCGGCGCTGACGAAGGTTGGTGCAGAGCGCTTTGGTGGTGAGTTCAAGGGTTACGACCAGATTGACGCGGCGCCGGAAGAGAAGGCACGCGGCATCACGATTTCGACGGCGCACGTGGAATATGAGTCCGCGACTCGCCACTACGCTCACGTGGATTGCCCGGGTCACGCCGACTACGTGAAGAACATGATTACGGGTGCAGCGCAGATGGACGGCGCGATTCTGGTGTGCTCGGCCGCTGACGGCCCGATGCCGCAGACGCGCGAGCACATCTTGTTGTCGCGCCAGGTGGGCGTGCCGTACATCGTGGTCTTCCTGAACAAGGCGGACATGGTGGACGACGCTGAGTTGCTGGAGTTGGTGGAGATGGAAGTTCGCGAACTTCTGTCGAAGTACGACTTCCCGGGCGACGACACGCCGATCATCAAGGGCTCGGCCCGTCTGGCGCTGGAAGGCGACCAGTCGGAGATCGGCGTCCCGGCGATCCTGAAGCTGGTCGAGGCGCTGGACACGTTCATCCCGGAGCCGCAGCGCGACGTTGATCGTCCGTTCCTGATGCCGGTCGAAGACGTGTTCTCGATCTC
>JAIXVL010000115.1 GCA_027483045.1 Lysobacteraceae bacterium | reverse complement strand
TCCGAAATCTGCGGAGTCACATCCAGCGAAATGCCCGAGAAAAACGGCGTCAGCTCCAGCGACGGATCGCTCTGCTCCGTGGTGTTGCCGGTCGTCGAATTCTGGCTTCCAGTGATGCCCGTGACGAAGAACTCGTCGCTGCCCACTTTGATCACGGCTTTCTGGTTGTTCGTGGCAGAAACGCGCGGGCTGGACATCACCCGAACATCGCCTTGCTTCTTTAATAGTTCGACGAACGCGCTGAAATCACCGCCGTCCCAGCCCACGCTGAACACGCCGCCAAACGCCGAGGTCGCCGTGTTGTTCGGCAAGGTCGGGTTGTTCGGATTCAAGTTGCCGGCATTGCCGCCAATCTCCGAACGCCCCTCCGAACCAAAGATCGAGCCGCCACCCGTTTGACCAATCACACCCGCGCCGCTATCCACGACCTGCGCCCAGTTGATGCCGCTCTGGAAGCGATCGCTCAGCGTGACTTCCAGAATGCGCGCTTCAAGAATGACCTGACGCGTGACGGTGCCTTGCACGGCTTCCAGATAGCGCTGCACATCGCGCATTTCCGAAGGCAAAGCGCGCACGACTACGGTGCTGGATTGCGGGCTCACCACAATGCTTCGACCGGCGGCATCGCCCACAATGGTGCGCAGCGCCGACTCCAACTCACCCCAGTAATCCGACTCGCTGCGCGTGCGCACGCGGCTGGTAAATGCCTCGCTGCGCTGATTTCCGCCCGACTCGCCACCTTCGCCGCCGCCCTGATTGGCTTGCTGGTTGCCGTTTCCGGAGTTTCCGCTGCTGGTCAGATCGCCAGCGTTGACGCGTGTGCGCGACTCGCCGATGCGCTGCAAATCCAAGTAATCCACCGCGAACACCCGCGACTGAAGACGCGCCGGCATCACGATGTAGCCGCCACTGCGGGACTCGTACTCGTAACCGTAGACCTCGCGCACCATCTCGAGCACTTCGGGCACGGTCACCGACTTCAAACTCAGGCTGATGTTTCCGGTCACATCGGGGTGCACCACCATGTTGATGCGCGTGTCCTGCACCAAACTCATGAAGAAGGCGCGAGCCGGAACCTCATCCACATCCACATTGAAGCGCGGCGATGCCGGCGCTCGCGCGGGAGCAGCAATGAGGGCCTGTGTCACAGCTTGAGGTGGCGCAGCCGACTGCGCCGCGGGGGCCTGAGCATCAGCCGCCCACGACGGGGAAGTCGCCAGCAACAGGGCCAAGGGGATCGGCAGAAGACGGAGCATCAGTGGTTCACCGGTCGTGAAGAAATGGAATAGGAAAGCCGTAGCTCGGAGTTGCCCATCGGGCCGCTCAAACGAACAACACCCGGCTCGATGGCCGCAAGCCGCGCTTCGCCAACGCGTTCGCCAATGCGGTAGCGACGCCCATCAATGATGGCGCTGCGCTGCTGAGGGGAAATCAAAGTGGACTGCAACACCATCGGCGCGGGCGCGCTTTCCGCGTCATCGGTGATGACAGGCGCCGAAATCGCGGGTCGCGTGGGGTCAGGAACTTCGCCCGCAGCAAACGTTGCCGTGGCAAGCAGCAGAGAGGCAGCGAGCACGCTCGCATTCAGAAGACGCTTAGACACCGATCCAGCCCTCTTCCAAGCCCAAAGTTTCCACCTGCAGGGTGATGCGCAAGCGCGGCCACTTCTCGGCGTCCACATGGAACGCATGCAGGCGCACACGGAACGGCAGCGCTTCAACTGCGCGCACGTAGGCCAGTGCAGAAGCAAAGTCGCCATCAAAGCGCAGCACCACACGATGCCGATACAAAGCTGGAACCACATCGGCAGCAGCAGCGGCGGCCTCATCCTGCGCCTCTTGCGTGGCGTTCGGATTAGCGCCTTCTGCTGGTGGCGCAGCAGCCACAGGCACCCAGCGCGTTGCTTCGGGCGGCAGGGCCTCGACCGAAACCACGGTCAAGCGTGGATCGCGACCAAGCAAATCACGCAACACGCCCGGCATGTTTCCCGGTGGAATCACGCCGGCCTGTTCATCGCGCAAGCGACCGTCGATGGCCTTCGCTTCTTCTTGCAGTTGTGCCAGCGCGAGGCGTCGCGCGTCTTCGGGATCGCGCGAAAGCTCGGCCTGAAGGCGTTGCAGCACGGCGCGCGAGCCTTCAACCTGCGGCTCCACCGAAGCAAGCTGTTCCTTGCTGAGCGCCAAGGCCTTTTCGGTCGGTTCAATCCACAACACGTAGATCGCGGCCAGCAGCAGCACCCCAGCAGTCACGCTGAACAAGGTGCGCTCACGCGGCTGCAGCGCATCAAACTTTTTCTGGAGCTGGGCAAAGCCGCTCATGGCGCGCGCTCCGACGTTGATTCAGTGCAGCCTTCGGCCAGAGCCTCGCACCCTGTCGCCAAACTGAAAGCCAAAGGCGCCCCCGCCTTTTCCGGGCGTGAAATGCTGAAGTACTGGAACTCCCGCCCTTTCAAGGCAGGCTCGGCAGCAAGCCGCTGCAAGTACTGGGGAACGGCATCTGCCGCCAGAGTTTGACCAGACAAACCCAGTTGCTTGCCACCTTCCGCAATGCGGATGTGCGTTAGCCACAGAGGTTCAAGGCGCTGACGACCCAATCCACTCAGCACTTCGCTGAATACAACGCCGCCTTCGCCCGTTTCTTCCAAACGGCTCAGCAGCCACCGCCGCCCGTCCACAGCGAATTGTGCGCGAACCAAAGCGGCCGTTATGGCGGGGTCCGGCACACGCGCACTGAGCTGCTGAGTCGCCGCCGTCACCTGAGCCTGCAGCTGCTCTTGTTCGGCATTCAGCGCCGCCAAGCGCGAAGCGCTCGTCGATTCTTTCCACTGCAAAACACCGCCCCAGATCACCAGCAGCAAGACGCCGAGCCCGATCACTGCCAGATTGCGAACGAGTTCGGGGCTTTGCTCTTCGGGGCGAAGATCGTCGCGATACAGATCAATGTTCTGGATCATCGGCGCACCGCCTTCTCAACCACGCCCGCCAACACGGCCAAGCGCACGCGCGCTGCAGCAGGCTGCTCCGACAAGCTGGGCCACTCGGCCTCGAGCGAGGGGGTCAGCACCTCCAAACCCAGCAACGTCCTCAAAGCCTCACCCAGCCCTTCCGCACCGTCGACACCCGCCAGCAGCACGAGGCGTCTCACCGGGGGCCGCTGGTGCGTACGTTCGAAGTAGTCCAAAGTTCTTTGGAGTTCCAATGCAAAGCGCTCGAACAAGCGCTGACTGCGATCAGCCGTTGGGTCACGCATCGCGCGCTGGTCATCGGCATCAAACTCGAAGCGCCGCACGACGAAGAGCGTGCCTTCGCGCAAGGCCAGCATCGAGCCGCCGCGCGCATCCAAGGCCAGAACGGCCTGACTCTCGTCGCTTGGCGAGAGGCGCAAAGCGACTTCAGCGCAGGCCAAGTCGGCAATTCCGATACGGGCAAGCTGGAGTCCGGCAGCTTGAATCTGTGCGATCTGGCCACGTAGCTCACTCTTGCGCGCGGACGCGACATAAAGCGTGGGCGAGCGACCGCGGCTCTCCAAACCAGGCACTTCGAACGCATCCATGACGGCCTCATCGACGGGGTAGCTGATGAGGTCACGCACCTTCCAACGCAGCGCGGACACCCATTCCGATTGCGGAACAGCGGGCTTATCCACTTGCAGCAGACTGTAGGCGCTTGGTTCGAGCACCCACTCACAGGAAGCTCCGGCAGCACCCGCTTCGCGCACCATGTCGGCCAGCGTTTGTGCCGCATCGGAACCCGCCGAGCGCTCAGTGATGCTCACGCCCCGGGAATCAGCCAATTGCACGGCGAGTGCCACGCGCTCCGACGACAGGGACACTGCCGCATACCCAACATGGCGGCGGCGCTGTTGACCAAAGAAACCCCATCGTGTGTTCGCCATGGATCGACCGCTTTGCCCCTGCGCGTCAGAACGCGCTGTTTCCCGATGTGCGCGCAGCCTTTCACAGCACGCAGGGCGGGTCAATGGAACCGTGCGCGCCGTCACTGCAATTTACGAACAGCTGAAGTCAGACCACCCTGTGCCAACCACCGAAAACCGGCCGGTGAATCAGGTGAACAAGGTCCAAGCTCCCGCCAGAACCGCGAAGAGCCCGACCGCGGCCGTGAGCGGAATCGCCGCTAATGAGGCCATGGTGTAGTAGCGCGCCATGCGCTGCTGTCGGCGCGTGAGCGTGCCGTGGTTAGAGCCCGCAGCGGAAAGCACGGCAAGCGCCGAGGCCCAGGCAAACGTGAAGGCCATGAGCGCTGCGGCCGCCGCGATGGCCCATCCCCACCAAGGCATCACTTCCGCAACGGAACTCCACCACTCGATCATGGGTTTACGGCGCCGCGGGCGCGGATTGCGCTTCGATGCGCGCCGCAAGCTCAAGCAGCTGCAGGCGCTGTGCTTCGAGATCGGTCGCGACCAAGACCGGCGTTCCCGCGACTTCCGCCCTCAATGCACTGAGAACGGCGGGATCGAGGCCGATCGCTGCAGCGTCGACTTGGTCGAAAAACCCCGCAGCCTCGCGGATTCGATCGCCTGCCATTCCGAAGTTCCGCTGATCCAGATCATTAAGCGCCTGAAACACCGCCAAACGAGCCTGCGTGAGGGCCGCTCTGCTCTGCACCGCCCTTTGCTGGGCTTGCGCTTCAGCCAGCTCAGCCGCCGAGGCGGCGATCTGCGCATCCTTTTGGGCAATTACCAAGGCATTCGCTTCTGCCTGAGCGCCCAACGCCGAGGAGCGCTGCCAAAGGCCAATGCCATAGGCCAACACCAAGCCAGCACTGAGGCCCACCAAACCGGTGACCCACGGGTTCTTCTTCCAGGACGGTGCCGCTGCGTCACTCATGGCCAAGCGCTCCCACAGAAGGAGCGCCGAGGATAGCTCAGCCCGCCACTAGGCCGAACAGGTCATGCTCGTCCGCACCCATGATCTGCACGTCAACGAACTGCCCGGGCTTCAGCTTCTTGGCCGCGCCGTCTTGGATCTGCACCGTGCCGTCGATCTCCGGCGCATCCGCCATGGAGCGGCCAATGGCCAGCTCGCCGTCGATGGCGTCGATGATCACCTTCTGCACCGTGCCGACCTTGCGCTCCAGCTTTTCGGCGCTGATCTGGGCCTGCAGGTCCATGAAGCGAGCCAGGCGCTCCTGCTTCACGTCTTCCGGCACGGCATCGGGCAGGTCGTTGGCTTTGGCGCCCGTGACTGGCGAGTACGGAAAAGCACCCACGCGGTCCAGTTCGGCGGCGTCGATGAAGTCCAACAACTGCTCGAAGTCGTCTTCCGTTTCGCCGGGGAATCCAACAATGAACGTGCTGCGGATGGTCAGTTCGGGGCAGATCTCGCGCCACTTCAGGATGCGCTCGAGCTGCTTCTCGGCCGCGGCCGGGCGCTTCATCAGCTTCAAGATGCGCGGGCTGGCGTGCTGCAGCGGCACGTCGAGGTAGGGAAGGATCTTGCCCTCCGCCATCAGCGGGATGACATCGTCGACGTGCGGGTACGGGTAGACGTAATGCAGACGCGTCCACAGCCCGAGTTCGCCCAAACCACGAGCGAGATCGGTCATGCGGGTCTGGTACTCGCGGTCGCGCCAGGTCTTCGGCGCGTACTTCACGTCGACGCCGTAGGCGCTGGTGTCCTGCGAGATCACCAGCAGTTCCTTGACGCCGCCCATCGCGAGTTTCTCGGCCTCGCGCAGCACTTCATCGACGGGGCGCGACACGAGGTCGCCGCGCATCGAGGGGATGATGCAGAAGCTGCAGCGGTGGTTGCAGCCTTCGGAAATCTTCAGGTACGCGTAGTGCTTCGGTGTGAGCTTCAGGCCGACGCCTTCGATCATGCCGTCGTCCTTTTTGCCGCGCTTGCGCGGGGCGGGCAACAGATCGGTGAAGGGGTCATGCTTCGGTGGCAACGCGGCATGCACGGCGCTCATCACGCTCAAGTAGTCCTGCGGGCCGCTGATCGACAGCACGCCCGGGTGCGCCGCGCGGATCTCTTCGGGGAGCTTGCCCAAGCAGCCCGTCACGATCACCTTGCCGTTCTCGGCGATGGCCTCGCCGATGGCATCGAGCGATTCGTTGACGGCCGATTCGATGAAGCCGCAGGTGTTCACCACCACCACGTCGGCTTTGTCATAGCTGCCGACGATGTCGTAGCCCTCGACCTTCAACTGGGTGAGGATGCGTTCGGAGTCAACTAGCGCCTTGGGGCAGCCGAGGCTGACAAATCCGACTTTGGGGTTGGCTTTCGACATAGCGATCGACCGGCATTTCGGCCGGTTGCGCGGGTGATGGAAGGGCGGCAAGTATAGCGGGCACCCCGGCACGCCCCTGAGGAACTGTTCATATGGGCCACCCTGTTTCGCTTTCCACGCCTACGGGCCGCATCAGCGCGTGGCGCGCCGACCCACCGATTCCGCCGCACGGCGCGCTCGTGGTGGTGCAGGAAATCTTTGGCGTGAACCACCACATCCGACAGGTGGTGGATCGGTTTGCGGCGCATGGCTACACCGCCATCGCCCCGGCTTTCTTCGATCACATCGAGTCACACGTCGAGCTGAACTACGACGAGGCCGGCGTCGCGCGCGGACGTGAACTGGTCGCGCAACTCGGCTTTGAGCGCGTTCTAGGAGATGTCGAAGCCGCAGCTCGCGAAATCGAGTCCGCCACGGACAGCGGCAAGGTTGGTGTTGTCGGCTATTGCTGGGGAGGCTCCGTCGCTTTTCTCGCCAATTGCAGACTCGCCCTGCCCGCGGTGAGCTACTACGGCGGGCGCACCGTGCCGTTCCTCGGCCACGAACACCCGCAAGCGCCGTTGCTATTGCACTTCGGGGAATCCGATGCACTCATCCCACCCGAACATGTGGCCCTGCATCGCGAGCACCTCACGCAAGCGCACATCGAGGTCTGGCCCGCCGGGCACGGCTTCAACTGCGAGCAGCGCGCGGACTACCACGAGCCGTCAGCGCAAGCGGCGTTGCAGCGCACCCTCGCCTTCTTCTCCCGCACGCTGCGCTGAGCCTTCCGCCCGCCGACGCCCATGACCTCGCCCACGTTCGAACTTGATCCACGGCTCGCCGCCGACTCCATCTTTATCGCCGACGGCCCGCTCTCGCAGTTGCGGCTGATGGACGACGCGCGATTCCCCTGGCTCATTCTGGTGCCGCGTGTGCACGGAGCCACCGAGTGGGTCGACCTTGACGGGGCTTCGCAGCGTCTGCTGCTGGCAGAACTTAACCAAGCCAGCGCGTTGCTGCGTGCCCGTTACAACAACCTTACCAAGCTCAACATCGGGGCGCTCGGCAACATCGTTCGCCAATTGCACGTGCACGTGGTCGGCCGCCGTGAGGGCGATGCGGCGTGGCCGGGGCCGGTGTGGGGAAGTGGCCCCCGCCAGCCTTACGCCGATGTCCAAAGTGAAGTCGCCCGCCTGCGCCAAGCCGGCTCCGCCGGAGGGTTTTCGACGCTACCCAGCGCCCCCCCAGGCGAATGATCGACTCAGGTCTTCGGCAGCGTCACGCCCGTCTGCCCTTGGTACTTACCACCGCGGTCCTTGTAGCTCACGTCGCAGACCTCGTCCGACTGGAAGAACAGCATCTGCGCGACACCCTCACCGGCATAGATCTTGGCCGGCAGCGGCGTGGTGTTGCTGAATTCCAAGGTCACATGGCCTTCCCACTCCGGCTCCAGCGGCGTCACGTTCACGATGATGCCGCAGCGGGCGTACGTGCTCTTGCCGAGGCAGACCACCAACGTGTCGCGCGGAATGCGGAAAAACTCCACGGTACGCGCCAACGCGAAGCTGTTCGGCGGGATGATGCATACATCGGATTCGACATCGACGAAGCTCGAAGGATCAAAAGCTTTCGGATCAACAATGGTCGAGTTGATGTTGGTGAAGATCTTGAACTCGCGCGCGCAGCGCACGTCGTAGCCGTAGCTCGATGTGCCGTAGCTGACGATGCGGTGGCCGTCCGCCGCGTGCTTCACCTGCCCCGGCTCGAAGGGCTCGATCATGCCGTTCGGCTTCTCGGACATTCGGCGAATCCACTTGTCGCTCTTGATGCTCATGCGCTTCCGATTCTTTAGGTGTTTTGAATAACGATGCTGGGAAAGCCGATCTGCTTGTTCTTGGCTTGCATCGAAAGCCGCGCCGCGGTCTTTCGCGCAATCAAGCGATAAGCCGAAGCAATCGCTCCCGAGGGCTCGGCCACCACCGTGGGGGCGCCATTATCCGCCTGTTCGCGGATGCGGATGTCGAGGGGCAAAGAGCCCAGCAGGGGCACGCCGTAGCGCTCCGCCATCTGCTGGCCGCCGCCGCTGCCGAAAATGTGCTCCACATGTCCGCACTTCGAGCAGCAATGCAGGGCCATGTTTTCGATGATGCCCAGCACAGGAACTTCCACCTTCTCGAACATCTTCAGCGCCTTCTTGGCATCAAGAAGCGCGATGTCCTGCGGCGTGGTCACGATCACTGCACCGGAAACCGGCACACGCTGCGACAGCGTGAGCTGGATATCGCCCGTGCCCGGCGGCAGATCGATCACCAGATAGTCCAAGTCGTCCCAGAGCGTGGTGGTGAGCAACTGCTGCAGGTACTGCGTGGTCATGGGCCCGCGCCAGATGGCCGGCTGGTCTTCGCCCAGGAACAAGCCAATCGACATGGCTTGCAGCCCGTGCGACAGCTTGGGCGAGATGGCCGTGCCGTCCGGACTTTCCGGCTTGCCTTGCAGGCCGAGCATCATGGGGATGGAAGGGCCATGGATGTCGGCATCCAGCACACCGACACGCGCGCCCTCGGCGGCCAAGGCCAGGGCCAAGTTCACGGCGGTGGTGGATTTGCCCACCCCGCCCTTGCCCGAAGCGACGGCGATGATGTTCTTCACACCCGGCAGGGGCGTGAGGTCTTTCTGAACCCGATGGGCCACGACCCGGGTCGCGACTTCAACCAAGGCGGACTCCACGCCCGGCAAGGCCTTTAGCGCGGCCTCGGCGCGAGCGGCCAGCTCGGCATGCCAAGAGCCCGCGGCGTAAGGCAGTTGAAGGCGCACAGCGACCTTTCCGGCGTCGATGCCCACGGCCCGAACCACATCGGGGGCCATAGGGCTGCCGGTGTGGGGGTCTTCAATCTGCCCGAGGGCTGCGCGGATCTGGGTTTCGTCGGTCATCAGGGAGTGTCTTGTAAGGCAACAGCCGGGGGCGAATGGCGCCTTCTTTTATGTGAAGACCGCGTCATTGTTGGGGTACTCCAAATTCGTTACAAGTCTGTTAATGTCATCTTAAGGTCGCGTTCATCACAGCAACCTTCCAACGATCACATGCGCCTTCTTTCTTTTGGGGAGATCAGAGAAATGCAGCAGCGATACCGTCTTAAGCGTTCCACATTGACGCAAGCCACCTTGGCCGCCCTCGCGATGGCGGTGGCGCTGCCCGTATGGGCGCAAATAGCAGCCGCTCCCGCGGAAACGGACAAGGATAAAGAAGCCAAGACTTTGCAAGCGGTCCAAGTCGTCGGCTCGCGCATCAAGCGCACGCAAATCGAAGGCCCGGCGCCTGTCACGGTCATTACGCGCGACGACTTCGAGCGCGAGGGCTTCAACACCGTCGCCGATGTGCTCGAGACGCTCACGCAAAACACGACGGTATCGTTCACCGGTGATCTGGCCGTAACCGGCTTCACGCCGAACGCTCAGGTGATCAACCTGCGCGCCTTGGGCCCGGGTTACACACTGACCCTGATCAATGGCCGTCGGCCCGCGCAGTACCCCCAGCCCTACAACCGCGACAACAACGTGGTGAACACGCGGGCGATCCCGACCGCGATGAGCGAGCGCAGCGAAGGGCTCACCGGCGGCGCCTCGGCCATCTATGGCTCAGATGCCGTCGCTGGTGTGGTCAACATCGTCCTGCGCAACGCCTACGAGGGCAACAGCATCCGTGGTCAGGTCGGCACGACGGCGGAAGGAGGCGGTGACAGCTTCCAGGTCGAATGGGTGGGCGGCAGCACGAATGACCGCTGGAGCACCGTTTACGGCCTGCAATTCACGACGCAGGAGCCGGTGTTCGCCACGCAACGTGATTTCTTGGCGGACACTCGCAACGGCCCGCTCGGCCCCAACTTCACCAACCCGGGGCTTGCGCTTGCGGCGCTGCGCTTCAATACGCAGACCGGCGGCATCACGACCAGCGTTTATTTCCCGGGTCAGGAAGTGTGCGATCGCTTCGGCTACACGGTTCGCACAACGGCTGCTCGCGGCACCTACTGCGGTGGCTTCACGCAGCCCGGAGCACGTTCGATTTCGAATAAAGAGAACACCTACTCGGGCCGCGTGTACACCACGTTCGATGCGACCGATGCCGTGCAACTTTTCGGCGGCGTGAGCTTCTACAAGGCAGAGTCCACTGCCAGCTCGGGCACGGAGTTCTGGAGCACGTCGAACAACGTGTTCAACCGCACGCAAGACGACCGCGCGGTGAACGGCTACTTCGATCCGCAGTTCAATGCGTACACCTTCCTGCAGCGCGTGTTTAATCCATTTGAGCTGGGTGGCGAGCAAGCCGCCAGCACCATGTTTGACGAGCTGACCTACGACCTCCTGATCGGCGCACGCGGCACGCTGCTGGATCGTTTTGATTGGGAAGCCAGTGCGTCGTACGGCAAATACGACTACACGCAGGATCGCCCGCGCCTCTTGGCACAGGCCGTGGACAACTACTTCCTGAGTGCTCCGGAAGGCTTCCAGCTGGCTCCCGGCGGGCTGCGCTATCCCATCCGCCGCTTGAACCTGGCGCGCTGGAATGCGCCGATCACGCCCGAAATCTACCGCTCGTTCTCGACCCGCGTGATCAACGAAGGCGACACCTCCGCGACGCAGGGAACGTTTTCCCTCTCGGGTGACCTGTTCGAAATGCCGGCAGGCACTGTGGGCTTCGCTGGCGTTCTTGAATATGCGCGCCAGACCGTGGATCTGCGCAGTGATCCGCGCACCAATCCGCTGCGTCCGCGCGACGGCCAGACGGTCTACAACCTCGTCAGCTCGGGCCGCACGATTGGTGACCGCGATCGCTTCGCCGTGGGCGGCGAGGTTCGGATTCCGATTGTGAGCACTTTCGCGGCCAACGTGGCAGCGCGTTACGACAGCTACGACGACATCACCGCAGTGGACGATGCTGTGACGTACCAGTTGGGTCTGGAGTACCGCCCCATCGAAGACCTGCTGCTG
>JAIXVL010000204.1 GCA_027483045.1 Lysobacteraceae bacterium | reverse complement strand
CAGAGCGCGCCGGGTACGGCATTTTCGTATGGCGGCCTGTCCATGCAGGTGGCGGGCGCTATGGCCGAGCGCGCCAGCGGGTGCGACTGGAACACCTTGTTCGCGCAGGAACTCACGCAGCCCTTGGGGCTAACGCAAACCGACTTCGGCAGTACCAGCACCACGCCGGGCCTGATCACCTTGCCCAACCCGCGCATTGCTGGCGGCATTCGCAGCACGCTCGAGGATTACCGCCGCCTGATGGCCATGTGGCAGGCCGACGGCTTGGTTCGCGAAGGGCCCATCGCCGGGCAGCGCTATCTGCAACCCGCAACCATTCGCGCGATGCAGATTGATCGCACCATCGGTGCAGTCCGCTTGGATGTGCCGGTGTCGGTGGCCGGCGGCGCGTTCGGTTATGGCATTGGCCACTGGATTCTGCCCACCGGCCGCGCGGGCAATCCCAACCTAGAATCCAGCCCCGGCGCCTTTGGCTTTCAAGGCTGGGTGGATGGCACAGCGGGCATTGCTGGCGTGTTCTTGGTGCTCGACAGCCAAGTACGCGTGTCGTCCGACGTGCAGGCGATTCAGCGTGAACTCGCGCGCCTGCTCGACTTTCAGCGCTCCACGCAGAGCGCGTCCACTACCCGGCCATCAAGCGCGCGCGGCCTTGCTCCCCTCGGTGCGCTTCAACCACACGAAGTACAGCAGCGGAATCACGATGAGCGTGAGCACCGTTGAGACCGCAATGCCGAAGATCAAGCTGATGGCGAGCCCGTTGAAAATGGGGTCATCCAGAATGAACAAGGCACCCAGCATGGCCGCCAGCGCAGTCAGCGCAATCGGCTGAGCGCGAACCGCGCAGGCATCCACCACCGCATCGGCCAAATCACGCCCGCGTTCACGCTCGTGGTTGATGAAGTCGACCAACAGGATGGAGTTGCGAACAATAATCCCGGCCAGAGCGATCATGCCGATCATGCTGGTGGCGGTGAATTGCGCACCGAACAAGGCATGCCCCGGCATAACACCAATCGCCGTGAGCGGAATGGGCGCCATGATGATGAGCGGCACCACGTAGCTGCGGAACTGCGCCACGATCAGCAAGTAAATCAGCACCAATCCCGCCGCATACGCCAAGCCCATATCGCGGAAGGTTTGCCAGGTGACTTGCCACTCGCCGTCCCACTTCACCACGAAGCTCAATGCATCGTCGGGGGCCGAGAAGAAGCGCTGAGTGAGATCGACGCCCAGCTCGGCATCGCCCAACTGGCCGACCAGATCAAACATGCCGTACAGCGGTGAATCCAGATCGCCCGCTTCGTCGGCCAACACGTACACCACCGGCAGCAGGTCCTTCTGCATCAACACCGGCTCCCACGGCAGGGTGCGCACCTCGACCAACTCCACCAAGGGGATGAGTTGCCCGCTCTGCGCGCGCACCTTCAAAGCCAGCAATTCTTCGATGCGGGCCTGATCGCCTGCGGGCAGGCGCAAATGCACCGGCACCGCTTGCTTGGCCGCACCGTCGCGAATGAAGGTGGCATCGCGCCCGCCCACGGCCAGCGCCAAGGTGTCGGCAACGGCCTGCTGGCTTACGCCCAAGCGTGCTGCACGCACGCGATCAAGCACCACCAACTCGCGCGTGGCAGCGGCCTCCACCGTGGTATCGATATCGACGATGCCCTCGGTTTTCGCTGCCATCGCTGCAATGCGCTGTGCCAGTTTGCGCGTAGCGGCTGCATCGGGGCCATAAATCTCGGCCACCAAGGGCGAGAGCACGGGCGGGCCGGGCGGCACTTCCACCACTTTCAGTGCAGCGCCGTAACGAGCGGCAATGGCCTGAAGCGTGGGACGAACTTCGCGAGCAATGTCGTGGCTCTTCTGGCTGCGCGCATGGCGCTCCACAAGATTCACCTGCAGGTCGCCCATGGTGGCGCCCTCACGCAAGTAGTACTGGCGCACCAAACCGTTGAAGTTCACCGGTGCTGAAGTGCCGGCATAAGCCTGCACATCGGCCACTTCAGGGCGTTCGCGCAGCGCGGAAGCCAGATCAACCAACAGGGCATTGGTGCGCTCCAGCGGCGTGCCTTCGGGCAGATCGACCACCACCTGAAACTCCGACTTGTTGTCGAAGGGCAGCATCTTCAGCACCACGGCATTGATCAGCACCAAGCCCAAAGACAGGGCCACAGCCGCACCAATGCCCATAAACAGCAGACCACGGCGACGTGCGCCCTTCGCCGCATCAAGGAAGGGCCGCATCACACGCTCGAACAGCGCGTGCAAGCGTGCGGCCATTCCGCCATGTGCGCCAGCCGCGTTCTCGCTCAGCCGCGCGTAGTGACGCGACAACAACTTCACGGCCAGCCATGGCGTCACGGTGAGCGCGATCAGCAGCGAAAGCACCATGCCCACCGAGGCATTCACCGGAATCGGCCGCATATACGGGCCCATCAAGCCGGTCACGAAAGCCATGGGCAACAGCGCAGCAATCACGGTGAACGTGGCAAGAATTGTGGGGCCGCCGATTTCGTCCACAGCAGCGGGCAAGGCCTCGCGCAGCGTCTTGCCGCCCATCGTCATGTGGCGATGGATGTTCTCGACCACCACGATGGCGTCATCTACCAGAATGCCGATCGAGAAGATCAAGGCGAACAGCGAGACACGATTGATGGTGAAGCCCATGGCCCAGCTGGCAAACAGCGTGACGGCCAGCGTGAGAATCACTGCCGAACCCACCACCACCGCTACGCGCCAGCCCAGTGCAAACAACACCAGCAGCACCACGGCCATGGTGGCGAACACCAGCTTCTTGATGAGCGTAATGGCTTTGTCGTTGGCGGTTGCGCCGTAATCGCGCGTCACGCTGGCGTGCACGCCCTCAGGAATCAGGCCGCCCTCAAGCGCGACTAAACGTGCGCGAATCTCGCGCGTGATATCGGCGGCGTTGGCACCAGGCTTCTTGGCGATCGCCAAGGTCACGGCAGGCGCGGCGTCCTGCGGACCGACGGCTTCGCCGGCACCTGCACCCAGCGCGTGCCACACATACGCCGTGGGCAGATCCGCCGCATCGCGCACATGTGCCACATCGGAGAGCAGCAAGGGCTCGCCTTTGTGCAGGCCCAGCACCAGATCCTGCACGGCCTGCGCATCAGCCAGGAACGTGCCGGCCGTCAGCGGCACCTGACGCCCAGAGGCATCCACGCGCTCGCCGGCCTGCAGCACCACATTGCTGGCCGCGATGGCCTGCGACAACTCGTTGACGGTCATGCCATAGGCAGCGAGGCGAGGCGAGTCGAGTTCCACCAGCACGGCGCGCTTCGGCGCACCGATGGTGTAGACATCGCGCGTTCCGGCCACGCGCTTCAATTCGGTTTCCAAGCTGCGCGCAACTGAACCGAGTTCGGTGGCACCGAGCTTCGCGTCATCAGTCCACAGCGTGACGCTCATGACGGGCACATCGTCGATGCCCATCGGGCGCACCAGCGGCGGGCTGGCGCCCAAGGCAGGCGGAAGCAGATCAGCGTTCGAATAGACCTGATTGTAGAGGCGTACCAGCGCTTCGCGGCGCGGAATGCCCACATCAAACTCGACGGTCACCGCACTCATGCCGGCGCGACTCATGGCGTAGACGTGCTTCACGCCTTCCACTTCGGAGAGCGCCTGCTGCAGCGGCACGCTGATCAGGCTTTCCACGTCTTCGACCGAGCTACCCGGCAAGGCCACGAACACGTTGGCCATGGTCACGTCGATCTGCGGCTCTTCTTCGCGGGGCGTAATCAGCACGGCCACCAAGCCCAACAGCAGCGCCGCCAAAGCCAGGACGGGCGTAAGCGGGTTGGTTTGAAACGCGCGCGCTAGGCGCCCGGAAACACCCAGAGGCTTGGCGTCCGCTTGTGCCGAATCACTCACCGCTCGCCTCCTTGGCTTTGCGCTGTACAGCCAACGCGGCCACCGGGTCCAGCGCCAGTACGTCACCCGCGCTCAGGCCTGCGAGTACTTCGATGTGGTCGCCAAAGACATGACCACTGCGGATCTGGCGAAAAAGAACGCGCCCTTCCGCAGAGACCACATACACGCCCTGCACTTCGCTTCGGCGCACCAAGGCGCTCACCGGTACGAGCAAACGCTCGGCCTCGCCCAGCTTGAAGCGCACCTTGGCGGCGTTGCCGGGCTGCAGGCCGGTCTCCATCTCGGGCAATTCCAAGCGCACGGTAAAGGTGTGCGTGTTGGCATCGGCATACGGGAACACGATGAGCTTTTCCGCTGGAACATCACGGCCATCGGCCAAACGCACCGTCGCCGTCTTGTGCTCACGAATCGCGGCGATGTCGGCTTGCGGTACCTGCACTTCCACCCGCAGCTTGTTGAGCGAGAGGCCCGCGATTAAAGGCTGGCCTGGACTCACCGTTTCGCCCACCTGCACAAAGCGCTCGGTGATCAAACCCGAGTAAGGGGCGCGCACCACGGTGTAATCCACTTGCTCGCCCGCTTGGCGCACGCCTGCTTGCGCAGCCGCCAAACTGGCGCGCGCGGCGTCACGCCGCGCTGTGGCCTGATCCAGCTGCTGGCGCGACACTAGTTGCCGCTCGGCCAAGCCGGCGATGCGCGTTTGATCAGCCTGTGCTTCAGCGGCCATGGCTTGCGCGGCCTTCAAGGCCGCATCGGCTTGCGCGCGCCCGCTGCGCTGTTCCACATCGGTAAAGCGCACCACCACATCGCCGGCATTGACGACATCGTTCACATCGAACGGCAGCTCGACGACTCGCCCTGCCGTTTGCGCGGCCAGCGTGGCCCGATTCACCGCCTGCACCACGCCATCCCACGTGCGCTCACGCGCTGCAGGTTCGACCTTCATCGTGAGTGTGGCAAGGCCAGTCGAAGCCGGTGGCGTGGACGCAGACGGCTCCGTGCCACAGGCGGAAAGAGACAGGACCGCCAATACGGCGAGTGCAAGCAAGTGAGTGCGCATAGTTGACCTTAGTGGAACGCGTTGCCCGACGACACGCCAAGCTTTTTGAACACCATTGCGGCGGGGCAGAAGCCGGTGAATGCTGATTGCAACAGATTTAGGCCGATGAACACCGTGAACAGAAAGAACCACGGCGAAACCAGCTGGGTTAGTGCAACAGACAAGAGGGTCATGAAGCCAGCAAAAGCGACCACAGCACGATCAAGGTTCATGGTGTTCTCCAAGGGGCCAGCCAAAGCAAGGTGGCCGGAACGTCCAGCCGAGCTGGGAGCGCCGGTAATATATTTACACAAGCTACTTTAGTTCCATCTAAAGTAAAGTCAAGCAATGCGCATCGCCTACACTTGCCACCCTATGCCTAAGGTTCCGCCCCAAACCCTTTCGATGGCCAACGCCATGGCTGCCCAAGCCGAGGCGGCCGCTGACCTGTTGAAGACGCTGGGCAATCCGCAGCGCCTTCGCATCCTGTGCCTTTTGGTGGAGGGCGAGCATTCGGTCGGCGAGATCAATGCGCAGGTCCCGCTCTCGCAATCCGCGCTTTCCCAGCATTTGGCGGTGCTGCGCGATCAGGCTCTGGTCGAAACACGGCGCGAGTCGCAAACCATCTACTACAGCTTGTCCGAGGGCCCCGCCCGCGCGCTGCTGAGCACGCTGCATGATGTGTACTGTCCGCCACCCGCTGCCGTGAAGGCGAAGAAGCCGGCTTCAAAGCGCAAGGTGGGTTGATGGACAGCCTCAGATTCCGCCTTCTGTTTTCCGTCCTGATGGCGCTACTGATGGCTTTCTTGATGAGCGCGGTGCTCACCGCCGTGAATACCGGCATTGACTCAGGCTTTATCGGCCGCTGGCTGCACGCCTTCATCGTTGCGTGGCCCATTGCGATCGTCGCGGCATTCTTCTGCGCACCGGTTGCGCGTCGCTGGACCGTGCAATTACTCGCTAAAGAGCGCTGAGGTGTCCGGTCTTGACGTAAAGCGTGGCGCCTTCGCGACTGAAGGGCGTGTGCTGCGAGCCATGCGGGCTGCGCAGCCAGGTTCCGGCCGGGTAGTACCCGTGTTCGTCCTCAAACACACCACGTAGCACGAGGATCTCCTCGCCGCCCCAGTGCGTGTGCGGCTTGAACACCGTGCCCGGCGCCCAATCGACCAATGCGGTGTGCTCGGTGCCGTGCGCATGCAGCGGCAGCACGCGCAGGCCGGGCACCAAACCCGGACGCCACTCGGCTTTGGCTGTATCGATGCGCACCACGGCGTGGTCATCAGGAGAGAACTGCCGCAGCTTCACAAAGAGGGTGCAGCCCGCCGCGCTGCGCGGCGCATGGCGGAAGCCCTCGGGATTACGCAGGTAGCACCCGGGGCCATAGTCACCCGTCTCATCCGAGAACACGCCATCCAAGACAAAGATTTCTTCACCGGCGGGATGCTCATGCTCGGAGAATGCGGAACCCGGCGCATACCGCACCACGCTGGTCGCTCGGGCCGCCTCCTCGCCAATGCGGTCCAACATTCGGCGCTCAACGCCTGCCGAGGGCGATGGCGTCCAAACGGCTTCGCCTGGACGCTCCACGACGCGCAAGGTGAAATCGCTATGAACCTGCATAAGCCCGTTTTGTGGCATCAATAGACACCCGCATCGTAACGCGCACGCGCCACTCTTCCTCGAGCCTTTATGACTTCTGCTCTCGTTCACCCATTTTTCCATGCACAGAGCAACACCTGGAGCTATGTGGTGTCCGACCCGGCCACGCGCGGCGCTGTGGTCATCGACCCTTGCCTTGACTTCGATGCCGCCTCAGCGTGCACAGCGACGCACAGCGCTCAGGCTCTCGTTGACTTCGTCGCTGCAGAAAAGCTGTGCGTCGACTGGATTCTTGAAACCCACGCCCATGCCGACCATTTGAGCGCCGCACAGTGGCTGAAGACGCAATGGCCTAGCGTGCGTGTTGCGATTGGCGAAGGCATTCGCAGCGTGCAGAAAGCATTTCGACCCATCTTCAATCTTGGGGAGCACGTGGCTCTGGATGGCACGCACTTTGATCATCTGTTTACCGATGACGAAGGCTTCAGCGTCGGCCAGTTGAGGGCCCGGGTCATTGCCGTGCCCGGCCACACCAGCGACAGCATGGCCTACCTGATTGGCGATGCGTTGTTCACCGGCGATTCGCTGTTCATGCCCGATGGCGGAACCGCGCGCTGCGATTTTCCGGGCGGCGATGCCGGCATGCTCTTCCGTTCCATTCGCGAGCGCTTGTTTGCTCTGCCAGACAGCACGCGGGTGTTCGTCTGCCACGACTACGGCCCGGGCGGGCGCGCTGTGGCCTGCGAAACCACGCTCGGCGCACAACGCGTGCACAACATCCACGTTCGCGACGGCATTAGCGAAGCCGAATTCGTGGCCTTGCGAAACGCCCGTGATGCCACCCTGAGTATGCCGGCGCTGATCCTTCCTGCGGTGCAAGTGAACCTGCGCGCGGGCGCCCTGCCCGAACCCGAAGACAACGGCGTGCGCTATCTCAAGATTCCGCTCGACACCTCGTTGTCGTCAAAGCGCTAAGGCAATGACCATCGCTCTTTCCGCACGCGCGTGCAGCGCGCTTGTTCTTGGCCTAACGGCTTCTTTGGCGGCGCTGCATTCACGAACCGCGTATGCAGCAGATGCGCAGCCCGCTATGCAGGCGGAAGTTCTGGACCGCATCGATGTCGTCGCGCGCCTTCCGGAGAACCCAAAGCGCCGCGCCGAATCCGTGTCACGCATTGACGAGCAGAGCGTGCAACGCATTGCGCCAACGCATGCGAACGAAGTGTTTGTGCGCATCCCCGGCGCGTGGGCCAGCCGCGGCAGCGGGCAAGAGCAACTACTGGCGCTGCGCTCGCCGGTGCTCACCGGTCCGGGCGCTTGCGGTGCATTTTTGGTGCTGGACGATGGCGTTCCGATTCGGCCGGCAGGCTTTTGCAACGTCAACCAGCTGTCGGAAGTGAATCTGGCGCAAGCGGCAGGCGTTGAAGTGCTGCGCGGCCCCGGCAGCGCTGTGCATGGCAGTAACGCGCTGCATGGCGTGGTAGCGGTTCGACCGCGCTCGCCCGGTGATGGCGGCGGCATTCGCGCCGAATGGGGGAGCAACACCTACCGTCGCCTTGCTCTGGGCGCGGATGGCGGCGACGCACAGTGGCGTATCGATGCCAACGCGGTCGATGCGGGAAGTTTTCGCGTTGATGAATCTTATCGACAGCAGCAAGCACTGCTGCAATGGCTGCCTTTCGGAAGCACTGACACACGCTTGGCGCTGAGCAGCCATCGCCTACGTCAAGACACGGCCGGCTTTGTGTTTGGCGAAGGCGCATGGCGCGATGCGCGGCGCAGCGGCAATCAAAACCCCGAGGCGTTTCGCGAGGCGCAGAGCACACGCGTGGTGCTGCACCATCTCCGCAATGTGGGTGACGAAGGCACGTTGCTGCTTCGGCCTTATGCACGCCGCGAATCACAAACGTTTCTTCAGCACTTCAATTTAGGCCAACCGCTGGAAGAGAACGGCAGCCAAAGTGCGGGGCTGCAAAGCCTGTGGTCGACGGGCCTGCTGCGCGTGGGCATTGATGTGGAGCAGGCCAATGGGCGCCTGCAGCAGACGCAGGCACGCGCGCTCACGACCGGCACCGCCGCGCAGAATGGCACGCGCCCACAGGGCCGCCACTACGATTACCGAGTGCGTGCACAGCAGGCTGCTTTGTTTGCCGAGACGCAGTGGGATTGGGGCAAACATACCTTCACCGCCGGGGCGCGCATTGAGCAACTGCGCTACCGCTACGACAACCGCATGGCCAGCGGAAACACGCGCGAAGATGGCAGCGCCTGCAACTTCGGTGGGTGCCTTTATCTTCGCCCTGCTGACCGCAGCGATCGCTTTATTGGCCGAAGTGCACAGCTAGGCTGGGTGCGCCCACTGGAAGGCGGATGGCAGATGAACGCGCGAGTCGCACGCGCATTTCGTTTTCCGCAAGCCACCGAGCTTTATCGTCTTCAACGCGGGCAGACCGTGAGTGATTTCGCGCCTGAAACACTCGACAGCATAGAGGCTGGCTTGCGTTACTCGGGCGCCGCCGTTTCCGCGAGCGCAACGGCTTACGCTATGCGCAAACGCAATGCGATCCTGCGCGACGCGAACGGACTTGCCGTGCCGCAAGCGGCCACGCGGCACCGGGGTGCGGAGCTTGAAGCGCGCTGGGTTCTGCCAAATCAACGTTGGCTGGAAGGGCAGGCCGCTTACAGCATTCAACGCTATGCCTTCAGCCGCGTGCTTCCTGCTGGCGAAGTGGTGCGCAATGGCGCCGAGATCGACACCGCACCGCGTTGGTTGGCAGGGCTGCGCGCGGGCCAAGGCTTCGGTGATGGCGCGGAGATTGAGCTCGAAAGCGTGTGGCAGGGCGGCTATTTCATCGATGCCGCCAACACGCAGCGCTACGGCGGTCACGTGCTGTGGCACCTGCGCGGCACGCTGCCCGTGGGCGACGACTGGCGACTGGGTCTTCGCCTGATGAATCTGACCAATCGCCGCTATGCCGAACGCGTGGATCTGGCCTTTGGCGAAGTGCGCAGTTTTCCCGGTGCCGGTCGCAGCGTGTTTCTCAGCGTCGAACGCGATCTCTAGGCACGCGCCTCAGCGCACCTCGAAAGGCCGCACGCCGGCGCTTTCGCCGTTTAAAAGCACTTCCACTTCATAGCGGCCAGGCAACCAGCCGCCTTCCACACCGCGCGAAAAGGTGTGCACCGCGGGGCCCGTGGTTTGGATGGCGCGTTCGTCCACCGCCACTTCCGTGCCGTTCGCATCACGCCATTGCACCTGCAGCATGGCGGCCGGTGCTTCGCCGACTGTCACTAAGCTGGCGTGCACGATGTCGTTGCGGCGAAAGCGCTCCATGCTGGCACTCACTCGGCCATCGGCGTCGAGCGTGGCGCCGATCTCCAACGCCACCGCTTCAATGCTGCCTGCAGGCAGTTGCGGCACGGGTGCGGCGGCGGGCACCTCCGCAACAGGTGCGGCGGGCGCCGATGCCGGTGCTGTGGCGTCTTGACCGCAAGCCACGAGAAAAACACCGCTCGCTGCGCTCAGCACAAGAAGGCGAAAGAGTGACGACGCAAAGCGCTGTGTGGTCAACATGGCTGCAACTCCTACTGGCGCGACAAGCGCAGATTGTCCGGCATGGCGCTGCCCGGCAAGGCGCGGAACGGATTGATGTCGAGACCACCGCGACGGGTGAAGCGTGCATACACCGCGAGCTTCTGCGGCGCACAGCGCGACCTGATGTCGAGAAAGATGCGCTCCACACAGGCTTCGTGAAAATCGCTGTGCGTGCGGAAACTCACGAAGTAACGCAGCAGCGCTGCGCGATCGATGCGCGGACCTGCATAGGTCACTTGCAAACTCGCCCAATCCGGCTGGCCGGTGACCGGGCAGTTCGAGCGAAACAAGTGCGAGACGAGTGTTTCATCCACCGTGTCACTGGGGTCGGCGCGCAGTAACTCAGGCTCCGGCGGGCCGTAACTCTCAATGCTGATCGCGACGCTGTCGATCAATTCGCCGGGCAAATTGCGCACCGGAAACGCCTCGGGCGAGGTGGGCGCGATCAAACTCACCGACACCGGCGCACCGGCCGCCGCTGAAAGGTCGTGCATCAATTGCGTGCGCAAGGCATCGGTGTTGGCCATGCGCTCCTGCGAGAACGAGTTGAGATAGAGCTTGAAGCTCTTCGACTCGATCAAGTACGGCGAAGTGGCCGGTACACGGATTTCCGCCAGCGCCACTTGCGGCTTGCCGCGCATGTCGAGCCACGACAGCTCATACGCATTCCATACATCCACACCCACGAAGGGCAGCGCATCGGCGAGGCCGAGCTTGGCGCGCGCTTCGAGGCGCGGAATGGGAAACAACAGGCCCGCGTCATACGACGACGGGTATTCGACGCTCTGGCCGAGCGTGGAGGATTCAGGCGTGTTCATTGCTGCTCATGGTAACGGCAGGCGGCGGGCGATGCAGCTGAACAGGCCTACGCCCGATGCGCCCTAGCCAAATACTCTTCGCTACGCATTTCGATCAAACGCGAAATGCAGCGCTCAAATTCCACTCGCAACTTGAAGCCCTTGTACAAGCCCAGCGGTTGCGCCGCGGCACTGGCCAACAGATTCACGTTGCGGTCGTACAGCTCATCAATCAGATGCACAAAGCGCCGCGCGGGGTCTAGACGCTCATCGTCGAAGCACGGCACGCCGCTGACCAGCAAGGTGTGATGGTCGCGCGCGATCTCGATGTAATCCGGCGCCGCGCGCGGCCCTTCGCACAAGGCTTCGAAATCGAACCACGCCACACCTTCGCCTAAGGCACGAGCGGGAATGGCTCGCCCATTCACCATTAAGGGGCCATCGGCGCAGTGGCCAATGCCATTGAGTGCTCGAAAGCGCTCGGCAAGAAAGGCATCGCTATCGGCGCTGATGGGCACTTGCCAGGTATCGGCGCTGCTGAGTTGGCGCAGACGAAAATCGGTGTTGCTGCCCAGGCGATGCACCACGCAATCCTTTTCGATCAACGCGATAGCGGGCAAGAAGCGCGAGCGCTGTAAGCCATTGGCATACAGGCCCTGCGGCGCGATGTTGGAGGTGGTGACCAAGGTCACGCCGCGATCGAACAACTGCTCGAGCAAGCGCGAGAGGATCATCGCGTCGGCGATATCGCTCACGAAGAATTCGTCGAGCACCAGCAGGGTAGAGGCCTGCGCATACTGCTCGGCCACGATGCTCAAGGTGTCTGCAGTATTGGTGAGTGCCTTCATGCGTGCGTGCACGTCTTGCATGAAGCGGTGGTAGTGCAGGCGCTGCGGTTTCAGCTCGGCGCAGGCATCCAGCAACAAATCACACAACAGGGTTTTGCCGCGACCCACGCCGCCCCACAGGTACAGGCCGCGCACGCCGGAGTGCCCGGCCAAACGAAAGCCCAACTGCTTCAAAAAGCCTGCGCGCTTGCGCTCCAACAACGCGAGCGCCACACGGTCCAATTCGACCAAGGCCGCGAGCTGTCCGGCATCTTGCTGCCAGCGGCCTTCGGCCACGCCGGCCAAGTAGCGTTGGCTGGGGCGCTCAGGCATCAACCCGCGCCGCGATGTGGCGGCAATTGTTTGCGCACACCGTTTTTGATGGCGCCGCGCACATCCACCAATCGCCCGTGAAAGAAGTGCCCGGCATCGGACATGCGCACGAGGGTAGGCGGATTGTCGGCCGCAGCCACCCAATCGAACACCTTTTGCGGGTCGACCACATCGTCGGCATCGCCCT
>JAIXVL010000307.1 GCA_027483045.1 Lysobacteraceae bacterium | reverse complement strand
CTGCATGTGCAGGGGTAGCTCGGCAATTTCATCGAGAAACAGCGTGCCACCTTGCGCGGTTTGGAACAGGCCGTCTTTGTCGGCATGCGCGCCGGTAAAGCTGCCTTTCTTGTGGCCGAACAGTTCGGATTCCATCAATTCGGCGGGAATGGCGCCGCAGTTCACCGGCACGAAAGGCCCATCTTTGCGCGGGCTTTGCGCATGCACGAGGCGCGCGACCAGCTCTTTGCCTACGCCGGATTCGCCGTGGACAAAGACGGGCGCTTGGCTGCGTGCCACTTTGGCAGCGGTTTCGCGCAGTTGGCGCATGGCGGCCGAGTCGCCGATGAGGCGCGGCGTGTTCGCAGACGCCGCAGCGCGACGATGCACGCCTAAGTTGAGCGCGTGCGTGACCAACTGGCGCAGCACAGCCAGGTCCACAGGCTTGGTGACGAAGTCGAACGCGCCGGCCTTCAGTGCAGCCACGGCAGCTTCGACATTGCCGTAGGCGGTCATCATCGCCACGGGCGTGTTGGGGTGCTTTTGCGCAATCAATTCGACCAACGATGTGCCGTTGCCATCGGGCAGGCGCATGTCGGTGAGGCACAGATCGAAATCGTGCGCGGTGAGTTGCGCACGTGCCGTGGCCAGATCGCAGGCGGTTTCCACTCGCAGGCCCATGCGGCCCAAGGTTAGCGCCACCAGCTCGCGGATGTCGTGTTCGTCATCAACGATGAGGGCGCTGCGCGAGATCATTTGGGCTCAATCGCCTCCGTGTGGCGAAACGATACCGGATGCGCCTTGCTGCAGTGAGTGAACGTCATGCTCACGCCACCGCGCTGCGCGGCAAACGAATACGGAAGCAGGCCCCGCCGCCGCCCACACCAGCGAAATGCAGGCTGCCTTGGTTGGCCTCGCAAAGCTGCCGGGCGATGTACAACCCCAAGCCCGTGCCGTGCTCGCTGGTGGTGAAAAAGGGCTCGAACAGCTGCGCGGCCACCGCAGGCGGAATGCCGGGGCCGTGGTCGATGACCTCCACATCCACGTGATCGGTGCCCTGCGCGCGGGCACGCAGGTCGATGCGAGCGGGCTGGCCCGGTAGGCGGCCGTAGGCGCGGGCGTTATCGACGAGCACGGTGAGCACCTGATGCAGTTGGCGCGGGTCGACCTGTGCGGTGACGGGGGCATGACTGCGGTCGCTGAGCTGGTCCTGCCCGAGCGGGTGGGCGGCGGCGTATTCGGCCACGAAACGTTGGAGCAGGCCTTGCACCTCGACCGTTTCGGCTTGGGCGCGCTCGCGCCGGGCCAGACTCAAGATGTTGTCGACGATGCCATTCATGCGCTGGCATTGGCCTTGAATGATGTCGAGAAGCCGCCGGTCCCCGGCGGGCATTTGCTTCGACTCATCGAGCAACTGCGCGGCATGCAAGATGGCAGCGAGCGGGTTGCGGATTTCATGGGCGATGCTGGCGCCCAAGCGCCCCACGGTGGCCAGCGTGAGCTCTTCCGCGCGGCCGGAATACACGCGGGCGTCGTCAAGAAAAACGAGGAAAAGCTCCTCCACCACGCCCGTGGCGGCGAACCGGGGCAGCAGTTCGGGCCCTTCCGCATGCGGGCGCAGGCTGCGTGGGTGCACTTGGCCGCTGGCGCGCCAGCGCCGCAGCATGGTGTTGAGCTCTGGGCTGAGATCGGCCAAGGCCTGTGCTTCGCCTTTCGCACCCATGAGGACCCAAGCGGCCTCGTTGAATAAACGGATGCGGTGCTGTGCATCGACCACCAGAACGCCAGTGCGCATGCGGCGGATGACCAGCTCGTTGAGCTCGGTGAGCTGCACGACTTCGCTGCCGCGCTCTTCGGCCAAGGCCTCGGTGCGTGCCAGTTCGCGACGAAGGAACTGCGAGAACGCAGTGCCGGCCAAGTAGCACACCGAGAACATGGCGGGCTCGACCAAACCGCGACTTTCGCCGCCCGCGAAGCTGCTGAGCGCGAATTCGCCGAACACCGCGCCAGAAGCAAGTAAGGCCAGCGCGATACTCAAACGCGGCCCCACGATCAGCGAGCCGATGGTGATGTTGAACAGCAACATCAGCCCGACGGCGGTATCGAGGCCTTGCTGCGAGGCCATGACGGTGGCGGCCGCCACGACATCGAGGGCCAAACCCCAGCCGCCCTGCAAGGGCAGCTGTGCACCCTTCAGGCGACTCGACCACAGCAGCAGCAGCGACA
Organism: Lysobacteraceae bacterium; assembly: GCA_027483045.1. GTDB lineage: Bacteria > Pseudomonadota > Gammaproteobacteria > Xanthomonadales > Xanthomonadaceae > Silanimonas. The sequence goes on along the minus strand of JAIXVL010000307.1, from coordinate 518 downwards.
GCGCCAGATAAAGGCTGGCGGCGGCGCGCAGCAGTGGCGCATCGACCGTACTGAGCAGTTGCAGGTGGTCTGGCAGCCAGGCCAGAACCGCAAGCAGCACGGCCTCGAACAGGCGATACAGCGCAAAGCCAAACAGCTCACGTTGCTGCACGCGGCCTTGCGGCAACTGGTTGGATGACCGAACAAAGGGCATGGCCGCACTGTAGCCCGTGGAGCGGCCCTTTTGCCTTCGCCCCCCGGAGCGCCCACAATATGCGCCCCGCCGGTCGGCCTTTGCCCCCGGCGGTCCTTTTCCCGCGGCCTGTATGGCCGCCCCTGACTCAGGTGTCCCATGAATTTCCACGAGTACCAGGCCAAAGAGCTTTTCGCCGAGGTCGGCATCCCCGTTCCCGCCGGCAAGATCGCCCGCACCGCCGATGAAGCTGTCGAGGCCGCGAAGGCGCTCGGTGGCGACTTCTGGGTGGTGAAGGCGCAGATCCACGCGGGTGGCCGCGGCAAGGCCGGTGGCGTGAAGCTCT
>JAIXVL010000015.1 GCA_027483045.1 Lysobacteraceae bacterium | reverse complement strand
GCTCAATGGCCGCCGACTGGTGCAACACCCAACGAGCCAAGGCACCTCGGACACCGGCACGGTGCCGGTGCAGAGCTTCAACTCGAATTCGCTGCCAGTGAGCGGGCTGGAGCGGCTTGAAGTGCTGCTCGACGGTGCTGCCGCGATCTACGGCGCCGACGCCGTCGCCGGCGTGGTCAATACGGTGCTGCAGACTGATTTCGACGGCGTTCGTATGAGCGCCCGCTACGGCACGGCGGAGGGCACCTCGATGGACGAGGTCGACGTCAACGTGTTCGCTGGCAAGACCTACGACCGCGGCAATGTCTCACTATTCTTCAACTACACCGACCGCACGCTCCTGCTGGCGTCTGACCAGAACTACACGTCCACCGACGACCTGCGCAGCCTGTTCAGCGACCCCGATTTTGCCGGTGTGGCTGCCCTCGATGGCCGTTCGTCGAACACACCGTGGGCGCGATTGAGCCTCGGCACCCGCCCGGTGATTCGCTCGAACGGCGTGGCGGTCACCAACACCTCGGGCCAGTTCCGGGTGCAGCCCACGACCTTCACCGGCTGCGGCGTCGCCTTCGGCACCGGCCTCTGTCTCGGCAGCGGCAGTCACAACTTCAATTCCACTAACCGCGAGATGCGCTACGACACCCGCGACGGCACGACGGTGCGCCCAGACGTCGAGCGCCTGAACCTGTTCCTCACCGGCAACTACGACCTCGACAACGGCGTCCAGGCGTTCGGCGAGTTCGGCGTTTACGACGCACGCAGCGAGGCGGTGCAGCCGCCGGTGGTCAATCTCAACCAGATCTGGATCCCGGCCAGCAACTACTGGAACCCCTTCGGGCCAGTGACCTTCGCCAACGGCACCACTAACCCCAATCGCCTTCCCGGCTTGACCGGCGTGGCCACGACCGGCCTGCCGGTGCTGATGACCAACTACCGCTACGTCGATGCCGGGTTCCAGCGCGTCCGCGTGGACAACCAACAGCTGCGCGCCCTCGGCGGCCTGCGCGGCGAATGGCGCGGCTTCGACTGGGAAAGCGCCCTGGTGTACTCGACCGCGGAAGCCGAAGACCGCTCGCCCAACATCAACATGACCGCACTGCAGCGCCAGCTGGCGCTGTCGACCCCCGACGCCTACAACCCGTTTAGCGGCGGCTGCGTCGGCACACCCACTGCGGGCGATTGCTCGCCCAGCTCTCAAGCGGCCATCGACGCCATCGTCTTCGAGATGGTGCGCCGCTCCAAGACGACGCTGTCCATGGGCGACATGCGCCTTTCGCGTCCGGACCTCTTCTCGATGCCGGCCGGTGACGCCGGCGCGGCCTTCGGCGTCGAAGCGCGCCGCGAGACGCAAGAGGACGATCGCGACGAAAACCTCGATGGCACGTTCACCTTCGTCGACAGCGTGACCGGCGCCACCAACCTCAGCAACGTGGCCGCGGTCAGCCCGAACCCGGATACCGAAGGCTCGCGCACCGTGTATTCCGCTTACGCGGAGTTCGCCCTGCCGCTGGTGTCTGAGGCGATGTCCGTCCCGCTGGTGCATGGCCTCGACATGCAGCTGGCCGGACGCTTCGAGCACTACTCCGACTTCGGCTCGGTCGCCAAGCCCAAGGTAGCGCTCGCATGGGACGTGATCGAAGGCGTCCGCGTTCGCGGTTCGTACTCGGAAGGCTTCCGCGCGCCGAACCTTGAGCAGACCAATGCCACCGAGTACGCGCGACTCGCGAGCGGCATCGACCACGTTCGCTGCGAGGCCGACCTGCGCGCCCGCCGCATCACCAGCTTCGGCGCCTGTGCGCAGGCCTTGGCCAGTGCGTCGCTGCGCGTGGCCGGCAACCCGGAGCTCGAGCCGGAGGAAAGCACCAACACATCCGTCGGTCTGGTGCTGCAACCCAGCTTCATCCCCGAGTCCTTCGGCGACGTCAGCTTCACCATCGATCGCTGGAAGATCGAACAGGAGCAGATTGTCGGCCTTCTCGGCGCGCAGACGGCTGTCACGCTCGACTACCTCAACCGCGTGACAGGCGGCAGCAACCCACTCGTGGTGCGCGAGGCGCCGACGGCCGAGGACATCGCCTTCTTCGCCGGCACAGGGATCACGCCGGTGGGCCGCGTCATCGCGATCAACGACCGCTTCATCAACCTGCTGCCGCAGAGCGCAGGCGGCCTCGACTTCGGCATGGACTGGTCGCTGCGCCGCACGCGCTTCGGCACATTCCGCATCAGCCTGAACGCCACGAAGATGCTGGACTTCAGCCGCGATCCGGGCGACGTGGTCAACGCGCTTTTCGCGGCGCGCGCCGCCGGAGTCATCAACTCGGCGACCCCGCTGCCGGATTCGACCCAACTCGTTGGGCAGAACGGCCGGCCGGAGTGGAAGGCGAGCAGCGTCATCACCTGGAACATGGGCCCGTGGCGTATCGGCTACTCCTCGCAGTACATGAGCTCGTTCGAACAGGCGCAGCTGCTGGGCCTGTCGGGTACGCCGTGGGAAGTGGAGGATCGCCTGTACCACAACCTCTACGCGCAGTACCGCTTCCCGGAGGAAACCGAGGTGCGCGTCGGCGTGCGCGACCTGACCGACGAGGGCCCGGCGCTGGCCGACGGCGGCTATCGCGGCGCGCTGCACAATCCGTGGGGCCGCTACTTCTACGTGAACATCAGCAAGTCGTTCTGAGTGCATTGCTGACATGAGTCGCTCAAGCGCGATGGGACGAACACTGCGCACGGTGCTGCTGATAGCAGCAGCACCGTGGTCTCTCGCATCTGCCGAAGTGAGCGAGCCGCTGATTTTCTCAAGCACGCCGTGTCCGCCTTCTGTTGCCAGCGTTGCGCGTTGCCACACAGCCCAAGACGCCAACGGCGCCTGGCTTTTGGCGGCCATTCCAAACACATGGAACCAGCGCCTGATCGTGCACGCACACGGCGGCCCTCGGCTGTCATCGCCAAAGCAAGGCGATTCACTCGAAGACCTTGAGCGCTTTGGCGTGATGGTGCGCATGGGGTATGCGTGGATCGGTTCGAGCTATCGCCAAGGTGGCTACGGCGTGCGCATGGCCGCGGAAGATGTCGACAACAGTCGGCGCGCGTTCTGGCAGGAGTGGGGGAAACCACAAGCTACTCTGCTGCATGGCCAATCCTGGGGCGGCAACATCGCTGCAAAGTTGGCGGAATTGGGCGCGTTGGATGCTGCGGGAAATCAGAACTACAACGCGGTTCTGACCACCAACGGTCTGCTGTTCGGCGGAACGCGTGGCTATGGCTTTCGAGCGGATTTGCGCGCGGTTTACCAATACGTTTGCCGTAACCATCCCGCGCCGCAAGAAGCGCAATACCCGGCGTGGCAAGGACTGCCAGCGCAGTCAACTTTGACGCGCGAGGAGCTACGCCTTCGGGTCAACCAATGCACCGGCCTCGAATCCAAGCCGCAAGATCGCAGCGCTGAGCAATCGGCGCGTCTGCGCGACATTGTTGCAGTGACCGGCATCGCTGAGACGAATCTTCTCGGTCACTTGTCGTGGGCCACCTTCCAATTTCAGGATCTGGTTCACCGGCATCTCGGTGGCAAGAACCCTTTCGACAACGCAAAGACCGTGTACCGGGGCTCACGCGACGACGCGCGCCTTAATCGCGAGATCGAGCGTTTTTCTGCAGATCCCAAGGCACTTGCACGCTTGGCCTATGACGCCGACTTATCTGGTTTGATCGTGCTGCCGACGCTCAGCATTCATGCGCGCCATGATCCAGTCGTGTCATCCACTGCACTCGACGCCTATGCAGCAACGGTGCAGCGCGCAGGCCGAAGTGCGCTATTCGCCCAGATCACGACCGAAGAAGCCGACCACAGTCGCCTGAGTGACATCAGCTATGTGGGCGCACTTGAAGCCTTGGAGGCTTGGCTGAAAGACGGCGTGCAACCCAGCGGCCAAAGCCTTCAATCCAGGTGCCTTGGCCAGCATTTACCCGACGAATGTCGTTTCGCTCCAAGCCAAGGGCGGACCCGCTGACGCGGCGATGTGAACCACGCTTTCCCCTGAGGTCCGGAACCGCGACAATGGCCGCTTTCTGGCGCCATTGCCCTGCGCCGGCCCGCGGCAAGGCCATCACGAGAGACGTCCGCATGTCCGACCATCCCAAGATTCTCTACACGCTCACCGACGAAGCGCCGTTCCTCGCTACGCAGTCGCTGCTGCCGATCGTGAAGGCCTTCGCTGGCGCCGCCGGCATCCAAGTGGAGACGCGCGATATCTCGCTCGCTGCGCGCATCGTGTCGCAGTTCCCCGAGCACGTGCGCGACGACCAAAAAATCACCGACGACCTCGCTGAACTCGGTGCCTTGGCCAAGCTGCCTGAAGCCAACATCATCAAGCTGCCCAACGTCAGCGCCTCCGAGCCTCAGCTCAAGGCCGCTATTCGCGAACTTCAAGGCCAGGGCTTCAATCTGCCCGACTACGAGGACGAGCCCGACAACGCCGCTGAAACCGAAGCCAAGGCGCGCTATGACCGCGCCAAAGGCAGCGCTGTGAATCCGGTGCTGCGCGAAGGCAATTCCGACCGCCGCGCACCGAAGGCGGTGAAAGAAAACGTGCGCAAGAATCCGCACCGCATGGGCAAGTGGGCCGCCGATTCGGCCTCGCACGTTGCGCACATGGACCACGGCGACTTCTACGGCAGCGAGCGCTCGACCACGCTGACGCAGGCCAGCAATCTCAAGATCGAACTGGTGACCAACGACGGCTCGGTCACCGTGCTTAAGCCTCGCTTGTCGGTCAAGGCGGGCGAGATTGTTGACGCGTCGGTAATGAGCCGCAAGGCGCTGTCGGCTTTCGTGGCGGCGCAAATCGCCGATGCCAAGGCGCGCGGCGTGCTGTTCTCGCTGCACCTCAAGGCGACCATGATGAAGGTCTCCGACCCGATCATGTTCGGCGTGGTGGTTTCGGAGTTCTACAAGCAGGCCCTGGAGAAGCACGCGAAAGTGCTGGCCAGTGTTGGCTTCGATCTCAACAACGGCATCGGCGATTTGTACGAGAAGATCACTGCGCTCGACGACGCCACGCAGGCCGCCATCAAGGCGGACATCGACGCCGTGTACGCGGCACGCCCGGCGCTGGCGATGGTGAATTCCGACAAGGGCATCACCAATCTGCACGTGCCCAGCGACGTGATCGTGGACGCCTCGATGCCCGCGATGATCCGCGACTCGGGCCGCATGTGGAACGCCGCGGGCGAACTGCAGGACACCAAGGCCGTCATCCCCGACCGCTGCTACGCCGGCATCTACCAAGTGGTCATCGACGACTGCAAGGCGAACGGCGCCTTCGACCCGGCGACCATGGGCAGCGTTCCCAACGTGGGCCTGATGGCGCAGAAGGCCGAGGAATACGGTTCGCACGACAAGACCTTCCAGATCGCTAGTGCAGGTACTGTGCGCGTCACCGACGAAGCGGGCGCG
>JAIXVL010000247.1 GCA_027483045.1 Lysobacteraceae bacterium | reverse complement strand
GGGTGCCTTGTACTCGGCCGGCACGGCGGGCTTCACGGCCTTGCCGTTTTCCCACTTGTACAGGCCCTGGCCGTCCTTCTTGCCGCGCTTGCCGTCCTCAACGGTGAGCCCTTCCGGCAGCGGCTGGCCGTGGAAGGCCGCCATGATCTTGCCCACGCTCGCGGCCACGTCGAGGCCGACGGTGTCGACCAACTCAATCGGGCCCATCGGCATGCCGAACTTGAGCGCGGCCTTGTCGATCACCGCGCCCGGCACGCCTTCCTTGAACAGGAGGATGGCCTCCTGCATGTACGGCGCGAGGATGCGGTTGACGAGGAAGCCCGGCGTGCCCGCCACCGGCACCGGCAGCTTGTCGATGGCCTTGCAGAAGGCGGCGAGGCGGCGGGTGGTCTCGGCGTCGAGGCCATCGTGCTGGACGATCTCCACCAGCGGCATCATCGCCACCGGGTTGAAGAAGTGCAGGCCGGCGAAGCGGGCGGCATCGGTGCGGCCCTCTCGCAGGATCTCCAGCGCGATCGAACTGGTGTTGGTGGCGAGGATGGCGCCGGGCTTCAGGGTTTCCTCGGCCTTCTTGAACAGCGCGTGCTTGGCTTCGGCGTTCTCGTAGATGGCTTCGATGACGAGGTCTGCCTTGGCCACGCCCGAGCCTTCAACATCGGCCTGCAGGCGGGCACGGGTTTCGGCGCGCTTGGCTTCGTCTTTGATCTTCTTGCCGTAGAACTCGTCGGCGCGCTTCAGGGCCGGCTCGATGAACTTCATCTCGCGGTCCTGCAGGGTCACATTGAAGCCGCGGAAGGCGGCCCAGGCCGCAATGTCGCCGCCCATCACGCCGGCGCCCACCACGTGCACGTGCTGGATGCCGTGGTCCTTGCCGCCGAGGCCCTTCAGGCGCTCCATCAGCAGGAAGACGCGGACGAGGTTCATCGCCGTCGGTCCGGTGGCGAGCTTCGACACGGCTTTGGCTTCCGCCATCAGCGCCTTGCCGACGTTGCCGACGCCATTGCGGCGCCAGGCCTCGATCATCGCGAACGGCGCGGGGTAGTGCTCCTTGCGGGCCTTCCGCGACACCTGCTTGACCATCATGTTGGCCAGCACCTGTCGCGCCGGCCAGGTGTTGGTGGCCCAGGCGGTGAGGCGCTGCTTGAGCGGGCGCTGCGTGCCCTTCTTGGCCAGCTCGATGGCGGCGTCTTCCAGCAGCGGGCCCTCGACGACCTTGTCGACGAGGCCGAGGGCGCGGGCCTGCGAGGCGCGCAGGCCGCGGCCCGTGAGCATCAGGTCCATGGCGGCCGGGGCACCAAGTAGCTTCGGCGCGCGCACGCTGCCGCCCCAGCCCGGGTAGATGCCCAGCTTCACTTCCGGCAGGCCGATGCGGGTGTTGTCGGCGCTGCTGGCCACGCGGTAGCGGCAGGCCAGCGAGAGTTCGGTGCCGCCGCCCATGCAGTGGCCGTGGATGGCCGCGACGGTGGGGAAGGGCAGCTTGCTGATGCGGTCGAAGAGCAGCTGGCCGGAGCGGATCCAGTCGAAGGTCTCGCCGCGGGCGTGGATCGCCTCGAAACCCTTGATGTCGGCGCCGGGAATGAAGCCGGCTTTCTTGCCAGAGATGAACACCACGCCCTTGGGTTTTTCCAAGGCCAAGCGTTCCACCAAGCTGGCTAGTTCGTCGAGAACGCCTCGACTCAGCGCATTGACGTTCTGGTCGGCGCGGTCGAGGGTGAGGACGACAATGCCGTCGGCGCGCACTTGCGTGCGCCAGTGTTGCAGGCGAAGACCTTCAAACATGGGGATTACCGTACGGGAGAGTAGGGTGGCTGGGCCGGTATCATCCGTGCTGCCCTTTCCCGCGGTCAAATCGGCCGCGGGAACTTTCGCATCCATTGCTGGTCGATTGCTGCGTCCGTGCACGCAGCCCGATCCGGCTCAAACAGTCAGGAGAAGGCCCGAGGATGGGCGAAGACCTCAACGATCTCGAACTCGTCCGGCGGGTGCAAAGCGGTGAACGTGCAGCTTTCGACCTCCTTGTGCGCAAGTACCAGTACCGCATCGCGGCGCTGGTGCGGCGCTATGTCCGCGACGAAGCAGAGGCCCAGGATGTGGTGCAGGAGTCGTTTATCCGTGCGTGGCGGGCATTGCCAAGCTTCCGCGGGGACGCTCAGTTCTATACGTGGCTTTACCGCATCACTGTGAATACATCGAAGAATTACCTCGTGAGCTTGGGCCGCCGCCCCGCCGGCGAAGACATCGACGACGAAGAGTCCGATGTGACTCGCACCGCAGAGCGCCTTCACGACTCGGCCACCCCCGAGAATGAGCTGTTGCGCAATGAAATGGAGCAGCTCGTGTTGGGCGCAGTCGCCAAGCTGGCGCCGGAGTTGCGTGAGGCCTTGACCCTGCGCGAGGTGGAAGGCTTGAGCTACGAAGAAATTGCCGAACGTATGGGTACACCCATCGGCACCGTGCGTTCGCGCATTTTTCGAGCGCGCGATGCCATTGAAGTTCAGTTGCGCCCAGTGATGGATGGGCGCCCCTGATGTCTTTCTGCAGAATTTCAGTGACCTAAGCCTATGAGCAATCTTTCTTCCCAACGTCCTGACGACATTCGCGAGCAGCTCAGTGCGTGGCATGACGGCGCACTGGACGCTGAGCCCGCGCGCTTTCTGCAGCGTCGCCTTGATGGTGATGAGGGGCTCCGAGCGTCTTTGGGGCGCTGGCAACTGATTGGCGATGTCATGCGCGGCGTTCCATCGACCGCAGCAGCGCCTGGGCTTTCTGAGGCCGTGTTTGCGCAACTGGATGCCGAGCAATCCGTGCAAAGGCAGGCGAGCGGTGCAAGGCGCACGCGAGCACTGGGCTGGTGGGGCGCTGGGCTTGCCGCCGGTCTGGGCGCGTTTTTACTCATTCCGCTCCCTTCAAACGCACCAGATCAATCCACAGTAGCGATCGCTGTGCCACCTGCACCCCTCGTTGCGCGGTCTTCCTTGCCAGTTCCGGCTTTTGCACAGCCGAAAAACGCAGTTTCGCCTTTGGCCTTGCCTTCAACTGACATGCTGATTGCCAGCGCTGTACCGCCGCTCGTGCGAGCTCCACAGCCTTCTGCTGCGCAATTGGCTCCACTGCCGGCTGTGGATGCGCCGAGTCGGCCTTGGCCGCGCAGCAGTGCTGCCGACGAGGGATACACGGTGAGTTACCGCGTCGAGCACGGCGCTGATGGCTCCGTGCAGCGGTGAGTGTTCTGCTTCGTCGACGCGCACGCGTCGTCGCGCATACGCCTCGCGGTGTAGAGCTGCTTTGGCTGGAATCACAATGCCGTGGCTGCGTGGGTTGCGGCGGCCGTTGCAGCATTTTCTCTTCAGCGCCGGGAGCTTCAGAGGAGCTGTCTTCCGTTTTGGCGAAGACGCCATCGGCGACTAGAGAGGAATGCCCCGCAGGCATGGAAGTAGAGGTCATGGTGGATGCGAGCGAAATTCGTCGCGCCGCGTGGCGTTCCTATGGGCTTGCTTTGGCACTTCTTCTTGCAGGTGCTGCGCTAGGGCATGCCTTGGGTGATGTCGCCAATAGGCCAAACGTTGGGGCGTTTTTTGGTCTTGTCGCCGGAACTTTTTTGGCAGGCGCCCTCACCAAGCGGGCCAGTGTGAGTTCGATGATCCGCATCGAGCCCGCCGAGTCCAAATCCCAAAGCGAGGCCCTTCCGTGACTGCACGCATGTTCCGTCCTACTGCACTTCCTGTCGCCCTTGCCACGTTGTTGTGTGTTGGCCTGCCACTCGTAGCGCATGCCCAAGCCGCTGCGCCCGTACCCGCTGCGCCACCTGCGCGCGCACCTTTGGTGCAGTTGCCTGACTTCACCGCGCTCGTTGAGCAAGTCACTCCAGCTGTCGTCAACATCGAAGCCACCAGCGACGGCGGTTCTGGAAAATCCGGTCAGGCCGGGCCCAGCGAAGATCAGCTGCCTGAAATCTTCCGCCGATTCATCGGCCCTGGTGGCCCCGGCATGCCGCAGCCCGAGTCACGCGGTGGTACCTCTTACGGCACGGGCTTCGTCATGAGCTCGGACGGCTACGTCATCACCAATCACCACGTGATTGATGGTGCCAACAAAGTCATCGTGCGCTTCAGTGATCGGCGCGAGCGCGAAGCCAAGATCATTGGTTCGGATGCGCTCTCGGATATCGCGGTGCTGAAAGTGGATGCCACCGGCTTGCCCGCGGTGCGCATTGGCGATGCTCGCAGCTTGAAGCCCGGCCAATGGGTGGTCGCCATCGGTTCGCCGTTTGGCTTCGATTACTCGGTGACTGCTGGTGTGGTGTCGGGTGTAAATCGCCGCAGTCTTGATCCGAGCCAGCAGTACGTTCCCTTCATTCAAACCGATGTGGCTATCAATCGTGGCAATTCGGGTGGTCCCTTGCTGAACACCCGCGGTGAAGTCGTGGGCGTGAACTCGCAGATTTTCAGCAATACCGGCGGATTCATCGGTGTGAGCTTCGCGATTCCCGTCGACGTGGCCATGAACACTGCGCGCCAGCTTCGCGAAAGCGGCCAAGTGCGCCGCGGCATTCTGGGCGTCGAGATCGGCCAGATCACCCGCGAGCGCGCGCAGGAGCTGGGTCTGCCCCGACCGGTGGGTGCCTTCGTCAACGGCGTTAACAACGGTAGTGCCGCCGATAAGGCCGGTATCCGCCCAGGCGATGTCATCACGGCATTCAATGGCCGCGAAATCCTGAATGCCTCGGACTTGCCGCCGCAGGTGGGCGTGCTCGCTCCAGGTAGCCGCGCCACGGTCACGGTGCAGCGCGCGGGTGGCCAGCGTGATTTGGTCGTGACCTTGGATGATCTGGAAGGCCGTACTTCAGCAACCCCCGCTGCGCCGGCTCGTCCGGCAGCCGCGCCGGCCAATGCGCTGGGCCTCGCGGTCGAGGCCGTGGATGCCGCCACGCGCCAGAAACTGGGCCTGCGCAGCGGCGAAGGCGTACGCATCAGTCGCGTGGGCAGTGCGCTGGCGCGTCAGGCGGGCTTGTCGCCGGGGGATGTGATCTTGGCCGTGAATGGCAGCGATGTGGCCACCGCTCAGGCGTTTGAGCAGGCCATGGCCAAGACCAAGAGTGGCGAAACCCTGCGTTTGCTGGTCCGAAACGCGACCAGCACGGGCTTTGTTGAACTGCCGATGCCCTGAGAATGTGGCGGGCCCACCCCCTCACCCGAGGGGGTGGGCTGAGCATGCGATAATCGCCGGCTTGCCCGCACCTCGGCACTTAGATATCCCATGCAGCACATCCGAAACTTTTCCATCATTGCCCACGTCGACCACGGTAAGTCCACTTTGGCCGACCGCATCATCCAGCTTTGCGGTGGCCTCGAGGCCCGCGAGATGGAGGAGCAGGTTCTCGACTCGAACCCCATCGAGCGCGAGCGCGGCATCACCATCAAGGCGCAGTCGGTGTCGCTGCCCTACACCGCGCTGAATGGGCAGACGTATCAGCTCAACTTCATCGACACGCCCGGCCACGTCGACTTCAGCTACGAAGTCAGTCGTTCTTTGGCTGCGTGCGAGGGTGCATTGCTGGTTGTGGATGCTGCGCAGGGCGTCGAGGCGCAGTCGGTCGCCAATTGCTACACCGCCGTCGAGCAGGGCCTTGAGGTCGTGCCGGTGCTGAACAAGATCGACCTGCCCACGGCAGACATCGAAAAGGTGAAGGCGGAGATCGAAGCGGTCATCGGCATTGACGCGACCGATGCAGTCGCGATTTCTGCCAAGACCGGCTTGAACATTCGTGATGTTCTTGAAGCCATTGTCGTGCGTATTCCGCCGCCGCAGGTCGGCGATACCGACAAGCTGCAAGCGCTGATCATCGATTCGTGGTTCGACAATTACCTCGGCGTGGTCTCGCTCGTACGCGTCATGCAGGGCGAAATCCGCAAGGGCGACAAGATTCTGGTCATGTCGACTGGTCGCGTGCACGAGGTTGACGCCGTCGGCGTGTTCACGCCGAAGCGCAAGAACAAAGATGCGCTGTTGCCGGGCGAAGTGGGCTGGATCAACGCATCGATCAAGGACGTTCATGGTGCGCCGGTGGGCGACACCCTGACGGCAGCCAAAGATCCAGCTGCAAAGCCGCTTCCCGGTTTCCAAACCATGCAGCCGCGCGTGTTCGCAGGCCTGTTCCCCACAGCGGCTGATGATTATCCGGCACTGCGTGAAGCGCTGGAAAAGCTGCGCCTCAACGATGCCGCCTTGCAGTTCGAACCAGAAAGCTCTGAGGCCATGGGCTTCGGTTTCCGCTGCGGCTTCTTGGGCATGCTGCACATGGAGATCGTGCAGGAGCGTTTGGAGCGCGAGTACGACCTCGATCTGGTGACTACGGCGCCGACGGTGGTCTACGAATTGCTGCAAACGGATGGTGTGGTGATGAAGCTCGACAATCCGGCGCGCTTGCCTGCGCCGAACAAGATTGACGAGATTCGTGAGCCGATCATTCGCGCCAACATCCTCACGCCCGAGGAATACATCGGCAACATCATCAAGCTCTGCGAAGAAAAGCGCGGTAGCCAGATCGGCATCACCTACATGGGCAGTCAGGTGCAGATCGCCTATGAGCTGCCGATGGCGGAGGTGGTCCTCGATTTCTTCGATCGCTTGAAGTCGGTGTCGCGCGGCTATGCCTCGCTCGATTACCACTTCCTGCGCTTCCAGCCTGGCCAGTTTGTCCGCGTAGACGTGCTGATCAATGGCGAT
>JAIXVL010000055.1 GCA_027483045.1 Lysobacteraceae bacterium | reverse complement strand
GTCCATTTTCGCCATGTCGCCCGTATGCAGCCAGCCGTCGGCGTCAATAACGTTGGCGGTCTCTTCAGGACGCTGCCAGTAACCCTGCATGACTTGTGGGCCCTTGAGGCACAGTTCGCCAACATCGCCTTTCGCGACCATCTTCCCGTCGTCATCCTTCAGGCAGGCATTGGTCGACGAAATAGGCAAACCAATCGCGCCATTAAACGCCTTGATGTCGAGCGGGTTCATGCAGGCGGCGGGTGAGGTTTCGGTAAGTCCGTAGGCCTCGACCAAGGTGCAGCCAGTCACTTTCTTCCAGCGTTCGGCGACGGCGCGCTGCACGGCCATGCCACCACCCAAAGTGAGATGCAGCGAAGAGAAATCGATGGTGTCGAATCCGGGTGTGTTCAGCAGACCGTTGAACAAGGTGTTCACGCCCGTGATCGCGGTGAAGCGCACTGACTTCAACTCTTTCACAAAGCCGGGCATGTCTCGCGGATTGGTGATGAGGTGGTTGAGGCCGCCAAACTTCATGAAGACAAGGCAGTTCGCCGTCAACGCGAAGATATGGTAGAGCGGCAGCGCCGTAATGATGAGCTCCTGGCCAGGCTTGGCGTTCGTGCCAATCCAAGCGGAGGACTGCTGCATATTGGCCACGAGATTGGTGTGCGTGAGCATTGCGCCCTTCGCAACACCCGTGGTGCCGCCGGTGTACTGCAAGAACGCAATATCGCTGCTGCGAATCGTGACCGACGGAAGCGCTTTGCCAGCGCCTGCAGCCAATGCATCGCGGAACGAAATGGCGCCCGGCAAGGAGTAATCGGGCACCATCTTTTTCACGTACTTCACGACGAAGTCGAGAATCTTGCCCTTGGGAAAGCCGAGCAACTCACCAATCGTCGTGACGATGACTTGCTTCACTTTCGTTTCGGCAATCACCTCGGCGGCGGTATGCGCGACGTTCGCAAGCACGACGAGCACCGTGGCGCCGGAGTCATTGAGTTGATGCTTGAGCTCGCGAGGCGTGTAGAGCGGATTGGTGTTGACGACCGTGAGGCCCGCACGCAGTGCGCCAAAGATGGCAATCGGGTACTGCAAAACGTTGGGCATCATCAGGGCGACGCGGTCGCCCTTCTTCAAGTTGAGAACGTTGAGAAGGTAGCTGGCGAACTGCTGACTCAAGCGATCGATGTCGCCATAGGTCATTGTCTTTCCGTAGTTGGAGAACGCCGGACGGTCGCGGTACTTTTCGATGGCGTTATCGAGCACCGACACGATGGTCGGGAACTCGGCAAGATCAATCTCCGAGGGCACACCCTGCGGATAGCTGGACAACCAAGGACGCTCAATGCTCATCGACAAAACCCCTGTGACGTGGAGCGATGCGCAGCAAAGCGCCGGCATTCGCAGTGATTCGAGTATTCGCTCGATTCCAGCACAGCGCTTAACTGCCGGCAAGCTGCGTCGCGCCTTTGTTCGCGCGGTCTTCATCAGTTCGCTTGGTTTGTTGGCGGCCTGCAGCGCCCCGCCCGACGAGGCAGCGCTACGTTCTGAGATCCAAGCGATGCAAGAGGCCATCGAGGCGCGTAGCCCTGACCGGCTCCTCGATTCTGTTGACGATGACTTCGTTGGACCCAAGGGAATGGGCCGCGATGGCTTGCAGCGCTACGCGACACTGATGCTGTTGCGCCAGCAGCATGTCGCTGTCGTTATCGGTCCGATCGATGTGGAAATGTTCCAAGGTCGCGCCACTGCGCGCTTCAACGCGGTGGTCACGGGCGCAAGCCGCTTCATTCCCGAGGGTGTTGAATCGCGCCGTGTTGAGACCGTCTGGCAGCGCGACGGTGATCGCTGGGTCCTGATCAGTGCCGACTGGTCGGAGCGTTCGACGACCGAGTGATGGAGGAAAGTGCGGCGAGGCCCCAAAAAACAACGCCACCCGAAGGTGGCGTTGTGAGTAACGTCACGCGCGTTTGAATCAGGCCGCTGCGGCCAGCTGGCGCAGCACGTAGTGCAGCAGGCCGCCGTGGCGGAAGTACTCGACTTCCTTCGGCGTCAGCAGCAGCACTTGGGCCTTGAAGCTCACGACCGAGCCATCCGGACGCTTGGCCGAGATATCAGCCACCTTGCCGGCGCCGTCCTTCAGGCCGGTGATCGAGACCACTTCGTCGCCCTTCAGGCCGAGCGTCTGGGCGTTCTGGCCATCGACGAACTGCAGCGGCAGCACGCCCATGCCGACCAGGTTCGAGCGATGGATGCGCTCGAAGCTCTCGGCGATGACCGCCTTGATGCCCAGCAGGTTGGTGCCCTTGGCCGCCCAGTCACGCGACGAACCGGTGCCGTATTCCTTGCCCGCGAACACGACGGTGCCCACGCCCTCGGCCTTGTACTTCATGGCCGCGTCGTAGATGGCCAGCTTGTCACCCGAGGGGTAGTGGATGGTGTTGCCGCCTTCTTCGCCACCCAGCATCAGGTTCTTGATGCGGATGTTGGCGAAGGTGCCGCGCACCATCACGTCGT
>JAIXVL010000286.1 GCA_027483045.1 Lysobacteraceae bacterium | reverse complement strand
TTGGCCGGCACCGAAGCCTGCGCTGGCGGCACCCGCGAGTGTCCAGTTTTGGTTGAGACCGGAGGTAAGTCCTTGGCAAGTCCAAAACTGCACCGGGCGGTTGAGTGCGGTGGAGTTGCCACTGACTTCCATGCAGCGGTTGGTTGAAATCCCACGGATCCGAAAGCGGTTGCTCGTCGCGCTCATTTTTTCGAGGCGGAACTGCTGCCTTGTGTTGGTGCTCTCACATGCCAACTGCTGGACTTGCACGCCATCTGCCGCGCTGGTGCTGTCTGCTCCTAGGCATAAGCCACTGTGAACGACGCGAACCATGAACGTCTGGTTAGCGGGATTCACGATCTCGAAACGGAAAGTTTGGCTGGTCGCACCAGTGCAGGTGTTCTGTGTGAGTTGCACATTGGAGTTGCCGGAAGATCCAGGAACCTCAAGGCACAAGCCGCTGTGTTGAGCGACAGCGGTGGTCGTAAAGGTCGTCTGTGCAAATGCCCCGTGACTGGCGGCAATGGCGCCAATCGCGAGTGCAAATCGGAGGACGGGGGATGCCATGGTGGACCTCGACCTAGAGTCTGGAGCAGGGTAGACCTTAGGCTACGGGGTCTCGCATCTGTAAAACAACGTCAACAGCGCTCTTGTTGATCGATTGCTAGAGCTAGGTCACACAATAAGGAGCCCGATCTCTGTTCAGGCATGTGAGTGCGATGTTTTCTCGCTTGCCTAATTCAGGCCACAAAAAAGCCCCGGGGATCGCCCGGGGCTTTTGCTGAATCTGGTGGCCAGGGAGGGAATCGAACCCCCGACACGGGGATTTTCAATCCCCTGCTCTACCAACTGAGCTACCTAGCCGTTCTTCGCAGTGCGAAGGCGCGCAAGATTACCAGCGCACCCTCTCGAAGACAAGCCTCTTGTCGATGCAAAGGCTTTGCAGGCCTTACAGCGCGCTGCGCGATATCAGGCTTCAGGCGGCACATAACCCGCTGGTTTCTCGGCACCGCCGCCAAACAGGAACTTCTCCATTTCCACCTCAAGGAAAGCTCGGTGCTTCGGATCCATGGGAGAAAGGCGGTTCTCGTTGATCAGCATGGTCTGGTGCGCCAGCCACTCTTGCCACGCGGGTTGGCCGATTTCGGCGAACACGCGCTTGCCCAAGGGGCCGGGCCACGGTGCGAAGGCAAGACCTACCGCTTCGATTTGCTGGCGGGCGCAGAAGACAGTGCGGCTCATTCAAGGGACTCCAGGAGTTTGCGGACGGGGCTGGGCAGCCCGAGTGTGTCGAGTTGATGCAGTGAAACCCAGCGCAGTGCATCGCTCTCGCGAAGGACATGTCGATCGACGAGGTGAACGCTGGGCCGAATACGCAGGCGATAGTGGCTGAACACGTGAGTGAATTCGGGAAGCTCGTGCAGGGTTTTGGCACCGAGTTGCAGGCGGGCGAGGGCGAGTGCCTCGTGATCTGCTGCTTCCGGCAGGCTCCATAACCCTTTCCAGACTCCTGCGTTTTGCCGGTGCTCTAGCAGCACAGCACCTTCTGCGTTTCGGACCACCAACATGTGCGTTTCGCGTGTCGGTATGGCTTTCTTTGGCTTGCTGGCGGGGATGCTCGCTACTTGGCCGCTCTGATGCGCACAGCAATCGAGCGCAAACGGGCAATCGCTGCATCTTGGCTTGCGTGGCGTGCAAAGTGTTGCCCCGAAATCCATCACGGCTTGTGTGTAGTCCGCCATGCGCGACGACGCGCTGCCGGTTCGCGGCAGTCGTTGCTCTGCCTCAGTCCAAAGAAGGCGCTCCACAGCGGGCTTACCCGGCCAGTCAGTGAGGCCCATCTGTCGCGTCAGCACGCGCTTCACATTGCCGTCGAGAATGGCGTGTGGCTCGCCATGTGCCTGCGAGAGGATGGCGGCCGCGGTACTGCGACCAATGCCGGGCAGGGAGATCAGCGATTCCATCGTTTTTGGAAGTTCGCCGCCGTGCCGCTCGAAACAGGCGATCGCCGTGGCGTGCAGGTTGCGCGCGCGGCTGTAATAGCCAAGCCCTGACCACAGCGCCAGCACCTCGCCCTCGTTGGCGGCTGCCAAAGCTGCTACGTCGGGGAATCGCTGCCGGAAACGTTCGAAGTAGGGGATTGCCGTTTGCACCTGCGTCTGCTGCAGCATGATTTCGCTGAGCCAAACGCGGTAGGGCGTGCGCGGATGCTGCCAAGGCAGATCATGGCGGCCATGCGCATCGAACCACTGCAACAGGCGTTCGGCAAACGCCTTCATGGCGTTGCCGATTCATCGACTGAAATCTCAACACCTTCCATGCGGACACCGTCGAGCGTGAGCGCGGGCATCGAGAGCTTTCCCGTCACTGGCGGAACAGTTTTGCTCGGTGTGCCCTTGATCCACGCCTGCACCTGCTCTGGCTGGAACAGTAGATTGGCGTTCACATCGCTCCGCGATAGGGAAAGCGAGACAGGCGCCGTGAAGACGTCGGCACCCGACTGAGAGGCGATGAAAGAAAAAGGAGCCTCGTTTTCCGCAAGCGGTTGCGGTAGTTCGCCCCACGCATTAGGCCAATTGGAAACTTCGCCTTGCAGCGCTATGGCCCATGTGGGGCCCAGTTGCAGGCGGCCTTTCGCATCGAGATTCGGAAGGCCTCCGTCACTAGTCAATGCAAAGCGTAGGCTCTCGAAGCGCAGTGTTTTTTGCGTGCCCTGCAGAATGGCAGAGGCCTTCATGGAGATCGCGTAGCGCGTGTCTTGTTTCGTCAACACGCCAGACACGATGAGTCGCGCTTCTTGGCCTTCCGCGAGGTTGAAGAGTTCAACCGACAAATCGCTGATCGCCCCATCTTTCGACTGCAGTTGCCCTTTTCGAATCACTAGGCGTGCGAGTGTGGGAAGGGGAGCATCAGCGCCCTCAGGTTGCGCGCTCAGCCAATGTCCAATGGCATCGAGATCGATGCTGGGCGAGTTCAACTCAATCGCATCGACGACCAAGGCTTCGCCGCGCAAAGTGCTCCACGGTACGGCGACATCCACGGAGTCACTGCTGAGCAATACAGTGCCCTGTTCGTCGGTCACAGAGAGTTTCGGCAAGGCAAGCCATGGCATCGGCTCCCATCGCAGCTTCGGCGCCCCATCGATACGCCACACAAGCCCGCTTGCTGCATTCGCTTGCGAAAGTGCCACCGCAGCAACACGTTCTGCATTGAACCACCACGGTGCGCTGCCGAGAACCAAGACGACAAGGCCAAGGATCAGCGCCACGATGCGCCATATGCGCCGCCGCTTTGGCGGTGCCGGGGTATTCACGTGCTC
>JAIXVL010000279.1 GCA_027483045.1 Lysobacteraceae bacterium | reverse complement strand
GCCCCTTTGGTTGGGACACCTTGGCGGTGCAGGTTTACTCATGGACATCGGAAGGGCTTTGGGCACAAGCCGCGCTGCCCGCTTTGTTGCTCTGCATCGTCGGATTGGTTCCGGTTGCCCTGTTGTTGCGCGAGCGTCGCCAAGAGCCACGCAGCCGCAGCTGACACATGCCCCTCGGCTCGGGCTTCTGCGATAATCGGTCTCAACCGAAACCAATCGAGTGCGCGATGACGAAGTCCACGATTCTCAATGCCACCCACCGCGCTCGCGGCGCTCGAATGGTGGACTTCGGCGGCTGGGACATGCCGCTCAACTACGGTTCGCAGATTGAAGAGCATCACCTCGTGCGTCGCGATGCGGGCATGTTCGACGTGTCGCACATGACCGTGGTCGATCTTCGCGGGCCGCAAGTGCGCGCTTTCCTGCGCAAGCTGTTCGCCAACTCGGTCGACAAGCTCAAGACGCCGGGCAAGGCGCTCTACTCCTGCATGCTCACCGAGCAGGGCGGCGTCATCGACGATCTGATCGTCTACTTCATGGCCGAGGACTTTTTCCGTGTCGTGGTGAACGCCGCCACCCGCGATAAGGACATTCCGTGGATCGAGACGCAGGCGAAGGCCTTCGATGTCGCGGTGCACGAGCGGCCCGAGCTTTCGATGATCGCCGTGCAGGGTCCGAACGCGCGCAGCAAGTTCGCCTCATTGCTCTCTGCCGAAGGCTCCAGCGCTGTTCTGGCCTTGGGCCGTTTCGCTGCGGTGGAAGTGCAGGGCCCACACGGCCCGCTTTTTGTCGCGCGCACCGGCTACACCGGCGAAGACGGCTTTGAGGTCATCGTTCCCGAATCTTCTGCGGTCGCTCTCTGGGAATCTCTGGAGTCGGCGGGTGTTGGTCCGGCAGGCTTGGGCGCGCGCGACACGCTCCGCCTCGAGGCAGGCATGGCCCTGTACGGCCAGGACATGGACGAGTCGGTGAGCCCATTCGAAGCTGGCCTCGCGTGGACCGTTGCGCTCGACGAAGGGCGCGAGTTCATCGGCCGCTCGGTGCTCGAAGCGCAAAAGGCCGCTGGCGTTCCGCGCCAGATGATTGGCATCGTGCTGGATGAAAAGGGCGTGCTGCGCCATGGTCAGGCAATTCATTGCGCCTCAGGTCAGGGCGAAATTCTCTCCGGAACGTTCTCGCCCACGCTCGGTCGTGCGATTGCGCTGGCGCGCGTTCCCGGCGGAGAGTTGGGCGATGTGACCGTCGACATTCGCGGCAAGCACCTGCCGGTGCGTGTCGTGAAATATCCTTTTGTTCGCGAAGGACAGCCGCAGGCAGGCGTCCTCGTCTAAGCACTACCCCGTTTCTGCGGGGCGTGCGTGCCCCGAACACAACTCCACCCCACATCCGAAAGAGGCAAGGCGATGAGCGAGATTCCAAGCGATCTGAAGTTCATGAAATCCCACGAGTGGGTGCGTGCAGAAGGCAATGGCCGCTTCACAGTAGGCATCAGCGACCACGCTCAGGCGGCATTGGGTGACTTGGTTTACGTTGAGCTGCCTTCTGAGGGCGATGAGCTGACGCAAGGCGCGGGTTGCGCGGTGGTGGAGTCGGTCAAGGCTGCTTCCGACGTCTACGCGCCGCTCTCCGGCAAGGTGGTTGCGGTCAATGCGGCGCTCGGCGATGCGCCGGAAACCATCAATGCCGATGCCTACGGCAACGGTTGGATGTTTGTGCTGCAGGCGAGCGACGAAGCTCAGTTGGGCGATCTGCTTTCCTCTGACGCCTACGCAGCGACCATCGCGGATTGATCTTCTGGCGCCTCGAGCGCCACGTCATCGAGAGAAAATGGGGCCGCATCGGAAGGTGCGGCCTTCTTTTTTTCGCCTAACCACGCCAAAAAGTTTGCGCATTTTGCGTTTGTGCAGCGCACCATCCGGCGTTTTCGCTCATCGCGAGAAACTTTTTTTGTATCCGCTCGCGTGCTCTGTAGCGACCACGCGGCGGCAAGTACGAAGAAGTCCCGGTGCGTCGGTGAGCTTTGCAATTGCGAAAAAAGCCGGTGTTTTGTGCAGTCTTAGCGATACGGAGAGAAAAATCCGAGTGAAAAAAATCTTCTCTTCGGTCGACGCTCGCTGCGCCGGCAGGTGAACGCCCAAAAAAAAGTTTCGCAAAGTTGTTGACACAAAAAATTTGCATGGATAGTTTCCGCCGCAACGCCAATCACTTATCTACGAGTGACTCAAACGAACCTCCATACGTATCGCGCAATCGCCGAACTCTCCCAGATGGCCAAGGCCTGGGGCGAGAGGCCGATTAACCTTCAGCGCAATGCAGAGGTCACCCTTTTCGGACACGCCACACGCGCCGCTCTTCAGCGCGCCGCAGGCCTGTGTCTCAGCGTTGGCGCTGTTGCGCTGCGCTTCCCCATCCGTGTTGCCGGCGCCGTCGGTAATGCGGTTTTGCCACGACGTTCGCGTCGCGGCGATGCCTTTGCTACTGGGCAAGTAGAGCCAAACCACTGACGAGGAGTGAACCATGGCTGTCAAGAAAGCTGCGAAAAAGGCCGCTAAGAAAGCGGTAAAGAAGTCCGCCGCTAAGAAAGCGGTGAAGAAGACTGCTGCAAAGAAGGCCGTCAAGAAGGTCGCCAAGAAGGCTGCCAAGAAGGCCGTCAAGAAGGTAGCTAAGAAGGCTGCCAAGAAGACCGTAAAGAAGGCCGCCCCGAAGAAGGCTGCTAAGAAGGTCGCCAAGAAGGCCGCCAAGAAGGTAGCCAAGAAGGCCGCCAAGAAGACTGCAAAGAAGGCCGCCCCGAAGAAGGCTGCTAAGAAGAAGGCTGCTCCGAGAAAGGCTGCCAAGAAGAAAGCAGCTGCTCCTGCACCGGCCGCGCCTGTCGCGACCGTCTGAGCCGCACCCGATTGCTGTTATCACCCCGGCTCGTTGCCCAGGCGAGTCGGGGCCTTTAGCAAAGGCCATAACGCCCCGAGAGGGGCGTTAGCTTTTTGAGCGCTTTTAGCGGCCTTGCCGCAGGTCGACCCAAGACTGTGGAGCGAGCTCCAGCACGCGGTCGAGGAAGGTGGGCATCAAGCCAGACGGTAGCGCTGACTCGTTGTTCCAGAGCACCACAATGGCCACGTCGCGCTGCGGAAGGATGCCGATCATGGCGCGATAACCTTGCACGGCGCCGGCGTGATACACGAGCGGCTCGCCGCTGTAGTCGAAGAAGCGCCAGCCTGTGGCGTAGTGCGCGTCACGCACGCGCTCGCGCCGCCACGGCGAGCCCGACAACTGGTCGGGCGTGCGAACGAGCGGGGCGTGCAAGTCCACGAGCAAAGCTTCAGACAGCACGTCCGGCCGGTGCCCGAGCTGCGCACTGGCCCAAATGGCCATGTCGTTGATGGAGGCGTTGACGCCTGCCGCAGGCGGAACGCGGTAGTAGTTTTCCTTTGGGCGAACCGCGATCCAGCCGCGGCTCGAGCGCACATGGGGTCGTGCCCAGCGCGCGCTCGATTCCAGTCCCTCACGACCGAACGTCGCGTTCTCCATTCCCAATGGTGCGAACAGGCGTTGTTCCACTTGGCGGGTATAGAAATCCCCGGTCACTGCGAACACCACATCGCCGATGAGGCTGAAGGCCACGTTCTGGTAGCCGAAGCACTCGCCCGGCGTGCACTGCAAGGGCGCCTTATCGAGCTTGGCCGCCAGCAGCGGGTAGGGCGTATCGCCCTCCAAATCGCGATCGAACGTGTGGTACTTCAGCCCCATGCGGTGCGCGAGCACATCGCGCACGGTGAGATTCGCCGAGCCGATCGCATCCGCCAGTTGAAATGTCGGCAGTTGCTGGCTGAGCGGCATGTCCCAGCGCAACTCCCCGCGTTCAACCAGCACGCCGGTCAAGGTGCCGGCAAAGCCCTTAGAGAGCGAGGCCACGCGGAACACGGTGTCCGCATCGATGCGTTCGCCGCTGCGGCCGCCGGTGCGTCCGTAGCCCTTGGCGAGAACCGTGCGATCGCCTTGAATCACCGCGACGGACATTCCAGGAACGCCGGTTGCAATGATCGACTTGGCCAGCGCATCCACTTCGGCGGCGGCGGCGTTCACTCGAGCCGCTGGCACCGGCGCTTGATTGAGCGTGCTGGGCTTTGGCGCGGGCGTGGACAGTGTCGGGGCGCTGTCTTGCGCACTTGCGGCAGCGGCCGTGATGAGGGTTGCGAGAAGGAGGGCTGAAACCAGCTTGCTAGGACGCATGGGCAACGTATGCTTGAAGTGTTTGAATTCTAGCGCGTCAGCCCGCCGTTCCCCCGGATTTCAGGAGTGTTCCCGATGCTGCTTTTCCTACTGATTGTTTTTGGCGCGATCGGCGCAGTCATCTTTTGGGCCGTTGGCACTTACAACGGGCTGATCACTGCACGAAACGGCTACAAGAACGCGTTCGCACAAATTGATGTGCAGCTCACGCGGCGCTACGACCTGATCCCCAATTTGGTCGAAACGGCCAAGGCCTACATGGCGCACGAGAAGGACACGCTCGATGCCGTGATCCGCGCGCGCGGTGCGGCGGTGGCAGGCCTAGGCGCGGCCAAGAGCTCGCCGGGCGACCCCACTGCCATGGCGGCGCTCTCCAGTGCCGAGGGCCAGTTGAGCGGCGCACTGTCGCGCTTGATGGTCACGGTCGAGGCGTATCCCGAGCTCAAGGCCAGCGCCAACATGCAGCAGCTCTCGGAAGAGCTCACTTCGACCGAAAACCGCGTGGCGTTCGCGCGGCAGGCCTTCAACGATGCCGTGATGTCCTACAACAACCGACGCGAGGTTTTCCCGGCCAGTATCGTTGCTGGGCAGTACAACTTCGCCCCAGCGGCCCTGCTGGAGATTTCCGCCGAAGAAGCGCACAAGCGCGACGCCCCGCGCGTCCAGTTCTGAGCCTCCTGTCATGAACTTCTTTGAACGCCAGGAAGATGCCCGCAAACGTTCGCGGCGATTGGTATTCCTGTTTGCCGTGGCGGTGGCGGGCATTCTCGTGGTGCTCAACGTCGTCGCTTGGCTGGCGTTTTCGGTGTTCGCCCGTCCGCCCGCAAATCCGGTGGCCGTTGCGATCGCCACAACGCTTGGTGGATTGATTCTGATCGGCGGAGCCAGCCTGTACCGCATTCTGTCGCTCAGTCGTGGCGGCGGAGCAGTGGCGGCGTCGCTGGGCGGTACGCTGGTTCCTGCTGATGCTCAGGAAGCGAACCTACGGCGCCTGCGCAACGTGGTCGAAGAAATGGCGATCGCAGCCGGTGTGCCGACGCCACAGGTGTATGTGTTGGAAGACGAGGTGCGCATCAACGCCTTCGCTGCCGGCTTCACTCCTGCCGATGCAGCCATGGCGGTGACGCGAGGCGCGCTCGATCGCTTGAACCGCAGTGAGCTTCAGGCGGTCGTGGCGCACGAGTTTGGGCACATCTTGAATGGCGATAGCCGGCTCAACCTGCGGCTCATCGGATGGCTGTTCGGCATCCTCATGCTGGGCATGGTCGGGCGCAATGTGCTGCGCGCCACGCGGGGACGTGGGCGCAATGGTGCGGCCGTTGCCGCCATCGCGCTCTTGCTGGTGGTCGTGGGCTTTGTGGGCCTCTGGTTTGCGCGCTTGATTAAGGCTGGCATCAGCCGTCAGCGCGAGTTCCTGGCCGACGCGTCGTCGGTGCAGTACACGCGCAATCCCGACGGTCTGGTGGGCGCGTTCTGCAAGATTGCCGGGAGCCCAGGTGGTTCCCAGATGTCGTCGGCCCATACCGAAGAAGTGAGCCACATGCTGTTCGGTGATGGCTTGGGATTCTCCGGCTGGATGGCCACGCACCCGCCGCTCATTGAGCGG
>JAIXVL010000298.1 GCA_027483045.1 Lysobacteraceae bacterium | reverse complement strand
GGAACAGGTCGTACTGCATGCGTCCGGAGACTTTCGCGAAGGCCGGCAAGTAACGACCCAGTACGCCTAGGTGCGCGAGACGCGCCAGCGTTTCCACCGGCTGCGGCCCCGCCAGCAAAGCGAGAAATCGCTCGCGCACATCAATCGGCTGCGTCTGGAACGGCGCAATTCGCGGCATGGCTTCCGCCAACTCGCGCGCGGTTTCAGAGTGCAGGCCCTTGGCGCCGGAATGCGCCGCCCACACCGAGAACACCTCAAACGCATCCAATACCGACGCGACCGGCGATGCCTTATCGCGCTTGAGATAGCCGTTGCGAAGACTGAATCCTTCAGCGACGGGCACAGCCTCAACACGACCGGACAGTTGCTCTTCGAAGCGCTGCAGCAAGCGTTCGCTGATGCGCTGCACCGTGCGCGCCGCACGAAACAACTCTTGCATCATTTGCTCGACCGCGAGGTTGTCTGAGGCCTCATCGCGGTAGCCCAAACGCTCAGCCAACACTTTCTGGTGATCGAAGCGCAGGCGTTCTTCACGGCGCTTCGCCACCAGATGCAAACCGAAGCGAAGCCGCGCGGTGGTCCGCCAATCGCGATGCAAGGTGGATTGTTCGTCTTGACCCAGCAGCCCCAGGGGCACCAGCGCCTCCAAGCCCGGCACGCGATACACACGACGTGCGAGCCAGGTCAGGGTGTGCAAATCACGCAGGCCGCCAGGGCCTTCTTTCAAGTTCGGCTCAAGATTGTTGGCGGTGTCGTTGTAGCGAGCGTGACGCCCCACCCACTCGCCGCGCTTTGCGTTGAAGTAAGCGAGCGCGGGCCACAGGCCTTCCTCGCGCAAGCAGTCTTCCAAGGCATCCAACACCTCGGCAGAGCCAGCGAGGAGCCGAGCTTCGGTCAGCGCCGTCAGCACCGTCACATCTTCTCGGCAGGCATCTGCGCACTGCGCCAAGGAGCGCACCGCCGTTCCTGGCTTCAAGCCCAGATCCCATAGCGACGCGAAGAAAGCGCCCAAGCGCTCCTCGTTTTCCTGCTGGGCTTCCGTGCTGCCGAGCACTAGAACATCCACATCAGAAAAAGGATATTGCTCGCCCCGCCCGTAGCCGCCGGTGGCCAGCAAGTTCAAGCCTGAGTCGGCACCCACCAGCTCACGCCATGCCTGCACCACCACCGCATCGACGGCTGCGGTTTGGGCGGCGAGAAGACGCTCAATTCCCTCGCCCGAGTCGAATCGCGCTGCGATCGCTTCGCGCTGTTTAGCGAGCGTGGAACGCGCTGCGTCTTGCCAGCCGCGCATTGATGGCAGCGCAGCGTCCTGGCTCACAGCTCGTTATCGTCGCCCGGCAGGCGGGTCAGAATTTCCACGCCATCCCGCGTGACCGCCACGGTGTGCTCCCACTGCGCTGACAGCGAGCGGTCTTTGGTCACCACCGTCCAGCCGTCCGGCATCAGGCGCGTATGGCGCGCACCGGCATTGATCATCGGCTCGATGGTGAAGGTCATACCCTCCTGCAGCCGCAGGCCCTCGCCCGCTTGGCCGTAGTGAAGGACTTGCGGGTCTTCGTGATAGATCTGGCCGATGCCGTGGCCGCAATACTCACGCACCACCGAGAAATGCTCCGACTCGGCATACGTCTGGATGGCATGCCCCACATCGCCCAAGGTCGCGCCTGGGCGGACCAGACGAATACCCCGAAACATGGCTTCGCGCGTCACGTCGATCAGGCGCTTTGCCAGCACCGAGGGCGATCCCGCCACGTACATGCGGGAGGTATCGCCATGCCAGCCATCGCGGATGACAGTCACGTCGATATTGACGATGTCGCCGTCCTTCAACTCCTTGGTGTCCGAAGGAATTCCGTGACAAATCACGTTGTTCACCGAGGTGCAGACTGTCTTGGGAAAGCCCCTGTAGCCCAGATTGGCCGGGATCGCTTTCTGAACGTTCACAATGTGATCGTGGCAGATACGGTCCAGTTCGGCGGTGGTCACACCGGGTTTGACGTAATCAGCCACCACCTGCAGCACTTCAGCGGCCAAACGGCCGGCTTCGCGCATCTTGGCGATCTGCTCAGGGGTCTTGAAGGTCACTTTCATCGGTTTCAGGTGCGGCCGCGCCGCTGCAACAACAAGAGTTGCGATTGTGCAGGGTTGTCGCCAGCCCTGCCAGCGGGCTATCATCCCGCGCTTCCGGTCACCCGGCGCCTACCTCGGCGGCCTGTGCAACAGGCAAAGAGGAATCCACACCCGCGTGAACATGCCGTGCCGGGGTGCCCTTTTCGAAGGGTTCGGTCACGGACGCGCGGGGAGGCCCAACCCCGGAGTCATTGCGCCGCGCAGCATCTTCATTCGATGCCCGGCCGTGCTCCATTGTTTTGAAAGGAACTGCAATGCCCCAAGTCACCATGCGCCAGATGCTGGAAGCCGGCGTCCACTTCGGCCACCAGACCCGCTACTGGAACCCCAAGATGGGCCCGTACATCTTCGGCGCCCGCGGCAAGATCCACATCATCAACCTCGAGAAGACGCTTCCGCTCTTCACCGACGCGATGAACTTCATTTCCGGTATCGCGCAGAAGCGCGGCACCATTCTTTTCGTGGGCACCAAGCGCTCGGCGCGTGACTCGATGAAGGAAGAAGCCACCCGTTGCGGCATGCCGTTCATGAGCCAGCGCTGGCTCGGCGGCACCCTGACCAACTTCCGCACCCTGAAGGGCTCGATCTCGC
>JAIXVL010000137.1 GCA_027483045.1 Lysobacteraceae bacterium | reverse complement strand
GTTCACTGCCGGCGTCCCCGGTACATGGGCCGCGAACGATGCAGTGGTTCCGCTGGGTGGGCTGCAGGGCTGCGCGCCGTGATCCTTTCTGCACGCCGCTTCCTTCTCGCCACGAGTGCCGCGGCTGCCCTCGCGCCGCTGCTGGCTTGGGCGATTCCGGGTCACTACGTGGTGGTTCGCATCGACGCCGCGGGACAGGCGGTGCCGGTCTTCCATCGCTCCGTGCAGCTCGATGAAGCGCCGATAGCCGCGAGCCAGAAAGCGCTCACCTTGGCGCGAGCCAACCCCGACCAACTGACGGTTCGCGCCGGTGATTGGGCCACGGTGGTTGATGTGCCGCGCTTTGTTCGGGGTGAGTTCGCGGCGAATGGCGTTGATGGCGCGATCGAGTCGTTCTCAGCGCCAGACGAGGATCGGAGTTTCGTTCTGCGCATTCCTGCGAGCGTAGGGGAGGAGATTGTTGTCGCCTC
The DNA here is from genome assembly GCA_027483045.1 of Lysobacteraceae bacterium. Taxonomy (GTDB): domain Bacteria; phylum Pseudomonadota; class Gammaproteobacteria; order Xanthomonadales; family Xanthomonadaceae; genus Silanimonas. The sequence goes on along the minus strand of JAIXVL010000137.1, from coordinate 3,432 downwards.
CATGGGGCGCGAGACCGCCCTCGATTTGGCGGTGCTTGAAGCCACGGCCGAGCAGTTGCCCTTGGCAGAAGCCGCCAATGCCGTCAGCGAATCTTCAACGAAGTCTTTGGGTCCTTCGGCCAATCGTGTCGACGTGCTGGTGATGGGCGATGGCTACACCAGTGCAGAGCGCACGAAGTTCGCCACCGATGTGGAAAATATGCGTGTCGCGATGTTTGGGTTTACGCCCTACCGCGAGTACGCGTCTTTTCTGAATTGGACCTCGCTGTACACAGAATCGGCGCAGTCGGGTGCCGACCATCCGCCTTATCTGGCCGGCTGCACCGCGACCTCCTGTTGTGCGGAAACCGCGGCACAAACGGACCCGCGTGCGAACACGTTCGTAAACACCGCCTTCGATGGTCGCTTCTGCACCAACCAGATCCATCGTTTGGTGACCGTGAGCAACAGTAAGGTGTTCGCTGCGGCCAGCGCGTCGCCCAACTGGGACGAGATCATCGTGCTGGTGAATGACCCGGTGTATGGCGGCGCTGGTGGCAGCATCTCGGTCACGACCACGAATACCAGTGCACGCCTCATCGTGGTGCACGAGTACGGCCACGTCTTTCACCGCTTAGCCGATGAGTACACCACGGCCTATCCAGGCTTTGGTGCCTGCAACGACATCACCGCATCGCCGCGTTGCGAGGCCAATGTCACCAATCAAACCGATGCCGGGCAGATCAAGTGGGCGTCTTGGATTACGCCAGGCAATCCCATTCCAACACCCGGCGGCACCAGTGGCATTGGCTTGTTTGAAGGTGCGCGCTACCAGACAACGGGCATGTACCGGCCGGCGAATTCCTGCGCGATGCGTGCCTTGGGCGCGCAGTTCTGCGCCGTGTGTTCGCAGGAGTACGTGTTGCGGCTGTATCGCGGCGGTTGGGGCTCGCCGTCTACGGGCATCGACTTGATTGAGCCCGGAAGCGAGAGCCCGAATCCCGCGGCGACGGTGAACATCGCGGCCGGTTCGCCGCAGGTTTTCACTGCGTCGATCCTTCGTCCGGACCCGAATTCGATCACCTTGCAGTGGTTCGTGGATGGTGTGGCGGTGTCGGGTGCAAACACAGCGAGTTTCACGTTCACGCCAGCGACTACCACGCCTGCGACACGGCAAGTCGAGTTGCGCGCAACGGATACGAGCGCGCTGGTGCGCGCCGCGATGGCGGGAACCGATCTGGTGCATTCGCGCGTATGGAATGTGCAGGTCTTGGCGAGCGGCACGCCGACGGCGACGGTTGGCAATCTGAGCGCCAATGAAGGTAATGCGGGAGCCACGGTGTTTGATGTGCCGGTGAGCCTTTCGGCTCCAGCCGGGGCCGGTGGTGTGACGGTGTCTCTGACTACGGTCGACGAGACGGCCACAGCGCCTTCGGACTACACCGCGCGAACGGCCACGGTGGCGATTGCTGCCGGGCAGAGCACCGGTGTCTTTGCCGTCAATGTGAATGGAGACACCGTCGGCGAGTCGGACGAGACCTTCCGTGTGCGTGCCACCGCGGCAACGGGTGCGAGCTTGGCCGACAACGAGGGTGTCGTGACGGTGCTGAACGACGATGGTGCGGTGCTTCCGGCCTTCGCGGCGCGCGGTGATCGCTTTACGGGCGCGGCGGGAAGCGCGGCGCTGGTCCTTCCCGTGTTGGGGAATGATGTTGTCGATGCGGCGCGCCTCGTGGGTGGCACTTTGACCATCGTTCGCGCACCGGTGCGTGGTGCTGCCGTCGTGGTGAATGCCGGCACGGCCAACACTGTTGCGGACGACACCATCAGCTACACGCCGGCTAGCAACACGCCTTCAGAAGAAAGCCTGCGTTACCGCCTGTGCGAGACCGGCGGACGCTGCAGCGAGGCGGAAGTGATGATTCTGCGCCGTACCGCGGGTGAATCGGCAGTGAGCGCGTCAGTCACCAGTGATCGCGGATGGCGCGATGTATCGCTTTCCGGCCTTCCTGCTTTGCCCGATGCCCGATTCGAAGCCCATGGTCTTGTTGCGCCCACGGTGATTTCGCCTTCGCTCACAGCAGATCTCACACCGGAAACACCTTGGGATGCCGGCGGCACAAACACGACGGTGCGCACGCTTGCGGGTATTGCCACCGCACGCGATTGGCGCGTTTTTGTGGATGCGCGTTCTTTGTCCGGCGGCGATGTCGATGTGTACGTCGGCTTGGACAGCAACAACAACAGCGTGGCCGATCAGTCGGAGCTTGCATGCACCGCGGCGATGTCGGTCGTGAGCGAGCGCTGCGAATTGGCCTTCAGCCAAGCGGCAAGCACCGCCGTGCGTTACTGGGTGATGCTGCATTCGCGCAGCGGCGGAACGCAGAACACGCGTGCTGAGCTGTTTGAGGTGCCGCTCGATGTTGCGGCTGCGCAGCGCAGCTTAGTCGCCACTGGCCCAGGTGCCTTGGCCTCGAGCGCAGGGTTCCCGCTGCGCTTGGCGTGGAACGAGCCGAGCTTCCTGCCCAATGAATCGCGCGGCGGCTGGCTGCTCATGAAGTCGAACGCCAGCACTGATTTGGGTTGGGTGCCCGTGCGTTTGGATCGTACGGCGGGTGAAGCGGTGGCCTTCGCGCTGCACAGCGGCGCGGACCACCGCATGGCTTTGGCTGCGAACGGCAGCCACGAAAGCCTTTACATCGATGTGCCGCCGGGCAGCACGCAACTGCAAGTCACCACTACCAGCGCCAGCAATGTGAATCTGTTCTTGGCACGCATCGACGCGCCTGCAGCCAGTAGCGCGGTTCCTTCTGTGGCGGCGGCACCCCCGCGCAATCAAGCGATTGCGAGTGCAACGACCTCGAGCGGCAACGAGTCACTCACGATTAGTAATCCCGTCGCGGGGCGTTGGTACGTCACGCCGGCAAATGCCACCAATGCCACTGCCAGCCTGACGGTGCGCGCCACAGTCACGGGCAATGCGCCTGTGGTGCATGCCGGCAGTTACTTCAATCTGCAGCGTTCGGGTAACGGCCTATTCCTGTATCCGGCAGAGGGCGATTGGGCTGGGCTTTGGTACACCTACCTGCAAGACGGCACGACGACTTGGTACTACCTGCAAGGTCCTGCCCCCAGGGCGAACGGCCTCTGGCGCGGCACCATTTATCGCAGCGCGTGGAACGGGAGCAGCAATCACCTGACCACGGTCGGTGAAGCAACAGTGACGCCCACAGGGCCGGATGCGTTTACGTACACCTATACGCTCGATGGTGAAACCGGCAGTGAGGCCTATTCGGCCTTCGGTCGAGGCTGCCCGAACCTGAGTGGCAGCGCGTTGAACGTGAGTGGGCATTGGTTCAACCCAGCACGTTCGGGAACGGGCTACAGCGTGCAGATGTTCCCAAACTACGAGTTCTACGCAGTATTCGGCTACGACGCTCGGGGTGTGCCGCG
>JAIXVL010000123.1 GCA_027483045.1 Lysobacteraceae bacterium | reverse complement strand
TGCCGAAGATGCTTTTGCCGCGTCAGAAAGTTTTCGAGCGGCCGAGGCGCGCGACCCCGACCACCCGCGTGTGGCAGAGGGTTTGGCCGCAGCCCGCGAGCTCGCGCTTTCGCAAGCCTCGCGTGCGATTGCCGACGGCGCAGTTCCGGAAGCAGATCGCTTGCTGGCACTTGCTGTTGGACTCGGTGCGCCGGGCGAGCGATTGGAGGAGTTGCGCCGCGCGCGTGACGAACGTGCACAGCCGTCGCCCGAAATCATGCTGGCGAAGGCCGCCGCCGCCGAGTCCACCGACCCAGAGTCGGCCTTGTTGGCCTATAGCGAGGTGCTCAGCCGTGAGCCAGGCAATGCCGTGGCGCGTGACGGACAGCGGCGCATGCTGGGCGCACAGTTGGTGGAAGCGCGGTTGGCGATTGCGCGCGGGGATTTAGAGCGCGCTTCGGCTCTCGTGGATGGTGTGCGTGCGCGCGATCCCGGTCACCTTGACCTGCTTCTTGTCGAGACGGCCTTGGGTGCCGCTTTGAGAGAGCGTCCGCTCTTTCACGAAGGAGCGCCTCTGCCTGCTGTGGACCCTGACGCCATTGCCCAAGCGACGCGTTGGCGCGGGCGCGCCGAAGAAGCCATCGGGCGCGGCGCCGTCGATGAAGCGCGGCGAGCTTTGGACGAAGCGGCGCGCCTTGATCCTGGACATGCCGATCTGCCTGCTTTGGAGCAGCGTTTGGCTCGCGCTGCACCGCATAGCGACTGAGTTGGCGCTATCGCCTTAACGCAGGTCGTGGAGCACAGCGCGGAGAGTGGCGCGAGCTCGTTCGGGCGAGAACTCCCGCTCTGTGTTGGCGAGGCCGCCCAGTACCAGCTGATTCCACAGCGACTCATCGTCGTAGAGACGCAGGATGGCCGCCGCTAATCCTTCGGCATCATCGGCCACTAGGCTGTCACGCCCATCTTCCATGCCCATGCCTTCCACCGCACAACGTGTGGCCACCACGGGCAAGCCGAGCGCCAAGGCTTGGTTTACTTTGCCCTTAACCCCCGCGCCGTAGCGCAAGGGCGCGACAGAGATGCGGTGTTGATCCAGCAGCGGCTCCAAATCGGGCACAAAGCCATGAACGGTGATGCCCGGCTGCGCACCGAGCGCGAGTACTTCGGGTGGTGCATCGCTACCCACGAGCGATAAGCCAATCTCAGGCCGAACGGCGCGAACACGCGGAAGGATATCTTCCGCCAACCAGCGGGCGGCATCCACGTTCGGTGGGTGACGAAAGCCGCCGACGAAGACGAGATCTTTGCGCGCAATTCGCGCAGGGCCCGCGCCACGGACGCGATGAATATTCGACACGACATCCACTTGTGCGTCGGGGGCGTCGGCGGCGAGCAATTGCTTCTCCACCGGGCTGACCACCCACGTACGGTCAACGCTTTGGATCAAGGTCAGTTCCTCGTGCCTTGTGCGCGCCGCGGCCTTGAGTCGAACGGGGTCGCCATCGCGCTCGGCCTCTCGCTGCTCACGAAGGTGATGCAAGTCCACCGTGTCGAAAACGATGCGAGCTTGCGGTGCGTAACGGCGAAGCAGGGGGAGCAGCGGCGAGAGAATGTAGTGCCGGCTCACAATAATCAGCTGAAAGCGCGCCCCGAATTTGCTCAACCAGTCGGGCATCGAACCCAGCCAGGGTTGCGTCCAGGCTTCCACGCCGAGATCGCGCAATGCGCGCGTGTAGCGGCCGTCGTCCAAACCGTTTTCCGGAAAGAACGTGACGGCGCAGCCCTCGCCGACGAGCAAGCGCAAAAGCTCAAACAAACGCACCGAGCCTGAGTCGCGATCAGGCATTGGTGTTGTGGCATCAATGACCAGAACGCGCGCACGAGCACGGTGCTGAGCGGCGTAATGGGGCTCTTGCGTCGGTGTTGGGTGGCGGCGAGAGAGAACATCGCGCCAGCGCTCCAAGAAACGTTGTTGGTTGCGAACCTGATAAGCCTTGACGCCTGACTTCAAGTCGGTGCCACTGGTGATTCCCTCGTGGTGAATCACGACCGAGGCGGGTTGCACACGCACCTTCAATCCCGCCTCGCGCGTCTTCATGGCCAGATCGGTGTCTTCGTAATACGCCGGTGCGTAGCGTTCGTCGAAGCCGCCCAATGCTTCGAAGAAAGAACGCTTGATGGCGATCGCCGCGCCGGAGCAGTAGTCGACTTCACGCACAAACGTAAATGACGGGTGCTGCGGGTCCTCGAAACGACCATAGTTCCATCCGGAGCCGTCCGAGAAAACGATGCCGCCCGACTCTTGCAGGCGTCCATCGGGATACACCAACTGCGCACCCACAAGGCCAGTGTCAGGATGGCTGTGGAACGTACCCAGTAAGGCAGTGAGCCAGCCGGCTTTGACGGTGGTGTCGTTGTTGAGGAACACCAGATACTCGCCTTGGGCAAGCGCAGCACCCACATTGCAGCTACCGACGAAGCCCAGATTCTTGGCGTTCCTGTGCAGGCGAAGACCCGGGATCTTTGCCAATTCTTCGGCGCTTTGGTCAGGCGACGCATCGTCAACAACGATCACTTCCACATCCAGAGGAAGTTCGGTGTCGACCAGACTGTGCAAGCACGCCAAGGTGTAGTCGAGGTTGCCATACACCGGGATGATGACGGAGGCGCGAATCTTGCTTGGCTGTTCGAACGCGAGGGTGCGTACGGAAACGTCATCAAGGACTTCGGCAGGCTGAGGCTTGGAGAATCGACGAGCCAAAGCATTCAGAGTCGGACCAATGCCGCGCTGCTGAAGGCTGCGCAGCCCGCGCTTTGCCAGCGCGAGACTGCGTTCGATGCGGTAGCGCAGAGCAAGGGCGTGGTCATTCAACGCGCGCCGCATTCTCAAGGGGATGCGAACCAGCGGATGATCGATCACGCGCTTTGCGCGGGCGAGCTGCTCTTGCGCGGCGTCACGCTGACTCAAGGCGGTATCGCGCTGACGAGCGAGATCGAGCGTATCGCGCTCGTAGTAGCCGTAGGCGGCGTCACGGTCTGCGTGGGCGGCGTCGAGTTCTGCGTGGGCGAGAGCGGCCTCGTCTCGTGACTTAGCGACCTCTTCTCGCAAAGCCGTTGTCTCCTCCCGCAACGCAATGGCCGTTTTTTCCAGAATTCGGCCGTGTGCGTCAAGCGCATGGTTGTGTGAGTCAAGCGCCTGCCGCTGGACCTCAAGAGCGGCCGCTTGCGCAACAGCCACGTCACGCTGGAGTACAAGATCCTCTGTGTCCCGTTGGTAAACACCGTGAATCTCATCGCGCTGGCGGGTCAGTTCCGCTGTGTCCTTGGTGTAAGCGTCGTACGCCGCATCGCGTTCGCGGGCCAGCCATTCCACCTCCGCTGCCAGCGTTGCAGGATTCACTGCTGGACGGGTTTGGTTCTTGTCCGCCGTTGAGCGTAGGTGCACCTGTCCCGACAACTTTGGCGTGAGCGCGCGCCACGCACTTTGGCTGGCTTCGAGCGAAGGCGTGCGCGGGCCTGCGAATTGCCGCGCGGCGTCAGGGTCGGCAACCAAGGCCTCCAGCGCCGCAACAAACGCTTGGGCATTGGGCGCAAGCGCGGCGGCGCCCAGTCGTTCGGCATACGCTCCCACGGCCGCAGCTAGCACGGGCACCCCGAGACTTTGCATCTCCGAAAGCACATAGCCAAAGGTTTCGGGCAGCAGCGAGGGCAGGATCGCTACATCCGGCTCGAATTGGGCAACGACAGAGGCCAATTCTTCGTTTCGATAATCGGAAATGGCCTTCCCTTGCACCTGCTTGGCATAGCGCTCTGCGTAATCTCCACCACCCGCGAAGCACCAATCGATGCCCTTCGGTGCGAGGGGCAGCAAGGCATCCAGTAAGCGTTCGCCTTTGCCGCCGCGCAGACGTCCCGGCACCAGAACGCGCAGTGGCCCTGACTTCCGAGCGTCATGCGCCCGAGCTTTCATCGGCGCAATGCCATGAGGAATGACCGCGCTGTCCGAGGGCAGAGAGGGCGCAACAGAGCGAATGCGCGACAGCGCGCTTTGGCTCGGAGCAACGAGGAGGATCTCGCCATCGACGAGCGCTTGGCTGCTGGCTTCAGCGCGCGCACGCCAGCGAGCTGGATCATGTTCCTCAAACAACCACGCCGCGTTCTGCATGTGTTCCCGAAGGCGCGCTGCAGAGACTTCCGGCGGATCGCTCAGGTCATCGAGGGCAGGCCAGAACGGAAACAAATCGTGCACCACGTACTGCGTCGCTAGGCCCGTGCGCAACACATCCAAGCTATGGCCAATCAGCGAGGAAACGCGAACAGCAGACACACCGAAATCATCGATGACTTCCTGCAGTAAGGCCTTGGCGCCTGCGTGCGCCTCAACCATATCGCCCAGCGGCGGATCGAAGCGCCAAAGGCGCACAGCGGCTGCATCGAGTCGCGTGTGCAGCGCCAAGGCGTGACCGAAGCGACCCACGCCCTTGCTAGCGCTGACCAACGCGAGGTGATGACCGCCATCGTCGGCGTCCATTTGGTCGCGCACAAAACGTTCCGCACCGCCGCCCCAGTCATGCAGAACATGCAGCACGACCGGGCGCTCATCGTGTCCTGCTCTTGTGGGCGGAGCCAAAGACGTGGCGAGGCGCTCGGGGCGAAGGCCGACTAAGCCCGGCACCGGCGCGGCTGCACCGGGTAGCTCCAAGGCCACGCTAGGCAGCAGAGCACTGGTGTATGCGGCACCGGCCAGATAAGCCTCGGCGGCTTCACGACGCCACATGCCGCAGCGTAGATCCACGGGGGCCGGCCATGTCGCCCTAGGCGCCCAAGTCCAGGCTTCCGCTTGCGCGTCAGCCTCGTCGGATAAGGACCAAGCATTGCGGACGACTTGTGACGCTATGGGGCTCACGCAGCCCAGTGTGGGGTCCTGCTCGAGTGCGGCGCGCAAAAGGCCTTCTGTGGCGGAATCGAGGCAGACCTCGGGCGCGGTGACCAACACAAAAGCGTGCGCAGGCGCGTTCCTCAATGCGAACCGCAGGCGTGACAGTCCGTCAGCGTGCTCGGTGTTCGCGGAGGCGGCGGTGTCACTGCCCGAAATGGGCGTTGTCTTGGGCACGCTGTTCAAGTGGGGGTCAAGGGCGGCTGCGTTAGACTGCGAGGGCGCGATTATCCCCTGTTTCGTGACGCTTTCCCTGCTTTCCCTGCCGTGTGTTGCGGCCTACCCATCGGACCCGACCGATCGATGAAACCCCTGTTGCGCGGTGCTTTGCTGCTTGCCCTGTTTGTTCTGGCCTTGGTCCTTGGCTTTGGTCTGCCGGTGCTTTGGTCTTTGGATCGCGATGTGCGGGCCGAGTTTGCTGCCCTGACATGGCAAATCCCCACGCGTGTTTACGCGCGCCCCTTAGCCTTGGAAGCAGGCCAGGCGATGAGCCCTGTGGCGCTTCAGCAGGAGCTGGATGCGGCGGCCTTCAGCGCGGGCGATGGACGCACACCGGGCAGCGTTCAACGCGAAGGCGGTCGCTTTGTTATCGCCACGCGCGGATTTCGAGATGTGGATGGCGCGGTGGATCCTGCGCGCGCTGAGGTGGTGCTCAGCGGCGGCCGCGTGAGTTCAGTGCGGCGGTTAGATGGCGGCGGTCCGGCCTTCATGCTCGATCCGGCGCGTATTGCCACGCTCTACGGCGCCAAACAGGAAGAGCGCGAGTTGGTGCGTTTGGATGAGCTTCCGCCGCTGCTGGTTTCGGGCTTGCAGGCCGTGGAAGACCGTAACTTCAAGAATCATCACGGCGTGGACCCGTGGGGCATTCTTCGCGCCATGTTCGTCAACATCAAGGAGGGCGAACTGGAGCAGGGCGGCAGCACACTCACTCAGCAGTTGGTGCGCAGCCTGTTTCTGAGCAACGAGCGCACGGCGTCGCGCAAGCTGAAAGAAGCGGCTTATGCGCTGATTATCGAAGCGCGCTTTGATAAGCGCCGCATCCTCGAAACCTATTTCAACCAAGTGTATTTGGGTCAGCAGGGCGGGCAGAGCATTCACGGTGTGGGTGCCGCGGCGCGCTTCTGGTTCGGGCGGAATGTGGAAGATTTGCGCCCACAAGACATCGCGCTGCTGATCGCGTTGGTGCAGGGCCCGTCGTATCACGACCCGCGGCGTTTTCCGGAGCGTGCGAAAGCGCGTCGTGATCTGGTGCTCGGCGTGTTTGCCGAGACCGGCTTGCTCACCGCCGCGCAACGCGATGCGGCACGCGCGGCGCCGCTTGGCGTTTTGGCGCGACCGGGACTGGCGCGCAATCGCTATCCGGGCTTCCTTGATCTGGTCCGTCGCCAGTTGGCCAGCGATTACCCCGCCGAAGCGCTGACCGGTGCCGGGCTTTCGGTGCACACCACGCTTGCGCCGTCTGCGCAGCGCGATGCCGAGGGCTCGGTGGCGCGCACTTTGGCCGCGCTGGACAAACCGAATCGCCCCGCACTCCAAGCCGCGCTCGTGCTGACCGATGCGCAAACCGGTGATGTGCGGGCCATCGTGGGTGATCGCAACGTGGGTGCGCCGGCCTTCAATCGCGCGCTCGATGCTCGCCGGCCGGTGGGTTCCTTGCTCAAGCCGATGGTGTATTTGTTGGCGCTGGCACAACCGGGTCGCTGGTCGCTCGCTTCGCCCATCGATGACGCACCGGTCACGGTCAACTTGAGCAACGGCCGCACGTGGTCGCCGCAAAACTCGGATGGCCAGAGTCATGGCGTTTTGGCGCTGCAAGACGCCTTGGCCTTCAGCTACAACCAAGCCACGGTGCGCTTGGGCATGGATGTGGGGCCCGAGCGGCTTTCGGCATTGCTTAAGGCTCTGGCCGAAATTGAAGCGGAGCCCAACCCTTCGCTCATCCTCGGCAGCGTCGATCTTTCGCCGTTTGCGATGGCGCAGGTCTACCAATTCCTCGCGTCTGGCGGCCGCATTCAGCCCCTGCGTGCGGTGCGTGGCGTGCTGTCACCCGAAGGCGAGCCGGTCGCGCGCTACGACGGCCGCAAGGAAGAAGCGCAGGAAGGTGACGCGCTCGCAGCGCGTCTGGTGTCGATTGCACTGCAGGATGCCGCCAAACGCGGCACTGCGCGCGCTTTGGCCAGCGGCGAAACAGCCCCTCTGATGGCCGCAGGCAAGACTGGCACCAGCAACGATGGTCGCGACAGTTGGTTTGCCGGCTATACCGGCGGCCACTTGGCGGTGGCGTGGGTGGGCAATGACAAAAACGAAGCCACAGGCCTGTATGGCGCTACCGGTGCCATGCGCGTCTGGTCCGGTCTTTTCTCTACTTTGCCCAGTGCGCCTTTGGTGCCCGGCGAGCAAGGCATCGAATGGGCTTACGTGGCACAGGGGCAATTTGCGACAACAGAAGAGGAATGCACCGGCGCGCGCCGGTATCCTTTTGTTGCAGGCTTTCTACCGGCGGAGCACATCAGCTGTGTCGAGCGTGGTCTGCTGGATTTCTTTGGATTCGGAGCGTCAAACCCATGAAGCGTCTTTTGGCAGCCTGTGCGCTGGCTGCTCTGGTCGGCTGTGCCTCGGCACCGCCGCCTCCGCCCGCCCCTTCGGGTCCCGCACCTTTGACCAATGTGCAAATCATTGAAGCCGTGGCGTTAGCTGGCAAAGACGGCGTGGAACTCGTGGTCACGCCGCTGGTCGATCCGCATGTCGAGGACCTGCGCGAACGCGCGAGCAAAGCGCAGGCTCGCGCTCGGTATGCGCGCGCGGACAAGGAGCTTCTCAAGGCCTTGGCGATCACGCCCGATGACCCCGACTTGCTGCAATGGCGCGCGGAGTTGGCCGTGTTGCGCAATCAGCGCGCAGAAGCTGAGGCCTTGGCTCAGCGCAGCATTCAACTCGGCCCTAAGTCAGGGCCGCTCTGCCGGCGCAATTGGACTTTGTTGAAGCTTCTGCGCGACGCGCGGGGTGAGGCGGAAAACGTAGCCTCCGCAAACGCGATGTTGGAGCGCTGCACGATTGCACCGCCGGTGCGCATGTGACGACACAGGGCGCGATGCTCGCGCCTCCGACCAGCGCCTTAGCGTCGTTGACTGCGCGTGCCCTCGATGAGGGCGGGGCCTTGGCGACTGCCATTCCCGGATTCAGCCCGCGGTCCGCTCAGCAGCATTTAGCCGAAGCCATTGCGGAAGCCATGGCTGATCGCGAGGCGCTCGTGGCCGAAGCCGG
>JAIXVL010000001.1 GCA_027483045.1 Lysobacteraceae bacterium | reverse complement strand
GTGTGCTGGTCAGGGTGAAGTCGACCGGTGTGCCAGGAAGGTCTTGCCGCACGGCACGCACCACAACGGGGCCTGGCGTGTTGCTGAAAGTGATGCCGGTTTGTGCTCGACCACTGGCGTCAGTGGCGTTGCCGGGGGCGTTGAGCGTGGCGCTGCCGGAAACCACCGACCAGGTAATGCCGATGCCTGAAATCGGTGCGCCGTTATCGCGCGCCTCAATCACCAGTGGCGAGGGCAAAGGGGCGTTGGTGGGACCGGTTTGGCCGTTGCCGGACACGGCACTGAGTGTGCGCACCAGCGTGCTGGTCAGGGTGAAGTCGACCGGTGTGCCAGGAAGGTCTTGCCGCACGGCACGCACCACAACGGGGCCTGGCGTCGGGCCAAACGTGATTCCGGTCTGGGCACGTCCACTGGCATCGGTGGTGTTGCCGGGGGCGTTGAGCGTGGCGCTGCCGGAAACCACCGACCAGGTGATGCCGATGCCCGAAATCGGTGCGCCGTTATCGCGCGCCTCAATCACCAGTGGCGAGGGCAAGGCGACATTGGTCGGTCCGGTCTGTCCATCTCCCGAGACAGAGGTCAGCGTCCGGCTGACAGCGGTTACGACCGTGACGTCGAAGCTGTCGACTGCTTCACCGGCGTCGAGTCGACTCGCGGAGACGTTTGCTGGACCTGTGCCCGGACCGAAAGTTGCCACGACCGATGCAATACCTGCGGCATCGGTGTTGGACGAACTGGCGGACAAAGTGACAGGGCCTGAGGTGTTCCAAAGCACCGTCGTTCCTGGTGCAGGGGCGCCGTTATCGTCAGCGCGCATTTGAAGCAGCGCCGTGGTGCCTTCTTCCGCACTGAACGTTCGCGGCCCCACGGCAGTCAGTGTGCGAACCACCGGGACGAAAACATTGACGTCGTAGAAGATCTGCGTGTTGGACGGTGATCCGAAGCAGCCCGAAACGCAATCAGCGCGAAAGCTGTAGAGGCCCGCGGTCGCCCCGGTCGTGACGGTGAAACTGGTCGGTCCTCCGCCCACGACGTTGACCGTCATTGGCGTAATGCTGCTGCCGTTGGGATTCGCTAGCTCGGTGATGGTGATGACCGTGCTTCCAGAGCAACCAAGTCCCGAAACCGAAATGTCTACAGGGCCAGATGTTCCAACTGGTGCGGTGAAGTTGGTAGGCGTGAGCGGAAGAATCTCGCAATTGAAAGTGGCGAGCGCCGGCTGCGAAAGCAGCACAGCGACCAGCACAGCCCAGCAACGAAACCAGCGAACACCGATGAACGGGGCGTCGTGCATTAGCTTGTGTCCCACGCTTTTCAAACTCCCACTTTGCCGTGAAGTGGGTGGCCACCGCCAGCCCTTGTGGCTGGCGGAGTGGCGTAGGCCTTACCTCTAGAACTCGCCACGGAACCCGAGAGCGAGATTGGTTTGCGTGAATCCGGACTTGCCGACGACGCGCTCGACGTAAATGAAGCCGGAGCGTCCACCGCTGACCAAGACCGACAAGCCTGCACCGATGCGGAAGAAGCTGTTGTCGATGGCATCGCCTTGTACGGTGAAAAGGCCTCCAGTGGGGTCAGCCAAGAAGCGCGCGCTCAGGCTTGTTGGATCGTCTTTGTACTCGCGCTCCCATTCCAACTGCAGGTGCGGCATGACGATGCCCCAGTTGGTGCTGTGTGCCACGCTGAACTTGGTGCCGAACACACTGGCCAACGAGCTGTGCGTTCCGGGGAAAACTTCGAGCGCGAAGCCCGAGCCCGGCCCACCGCCGCTGATGATTTCGCGACTGCTGTCGAAGGCGATACGCGAGTACAGCAAGCGCCCATAGGTGCCGACGGTCCAGTTGCCGGCTTGGAAGTCGCGGCCGAGCGTGCTGGCCAGCGAAAGCTGGTCGCCATCGAGATCGCCAAGTGCCAAGCGATCAACGCTGCTGATGCCGCCGGGGCCGGAAAGTGTGAAGCGAATGCGGCGCTGGGTGTCGTAACGGTTGCGGCCCCAACTCACGACTGCATCCGAATACCAGGACTGATCGCGGTAGTAGGTACCGTAGGCCGAAAGGCTATAGCCGGTGGCGCTCACTTCGCCCTGACCTTGAATGAGGTCGGTGTCCTGCTTCGTAAAGCCGACGGAGCCGCCCAGAATGAATTGGTCATTGACCCGATAATCCGCACCTGCGGTCAGGCCATTGATATCGAAGTCATAGGCGGGTGTAAGGCTGCCGGCATCAGCTTCGCCGCGGCCGAGCGTGCCGGAAACGAAGAAGCCCCAGCGCTCGAAATCCGAACCGACTTCGCCTTCATCGACGTTGTTGCCGAGCAGGGTGTCGAACAGCCCGGAGACCGGGATGCCACCTGCAGGCGAGGCGATGGCCAAGCCACCAAACTTCGAGCGTGAGCCTGAGCGCAGGGCGGCGATACGGCCCTTGAGGTTATCGAGCTGGGCTTGGCCAGCCTGCAGGGCCACGCTGATCATGGCCAGCGAGGTATCGGGCAACAGCTCATCCAAGGCATCGGCCACTTGACCCGGAGAGCCGCCGGCGAGGTTTTGGCAGCGCGCAAGAAGGTCGATCTGTTCCGCTGTGCGCTGTCCTGCTGGAAGGGCCGTGATGGCCGCGCAGGCACCTTGCAAGATGCCGCCGAGCTCTCGCAGCGGCTCGGGCAAGTTGGGCAGGGCATCCAGATTGCTGCCATTGGCCGAGACCGTGGCGGTCACGCCAGGGTCGGCGGGGAGGGTGGTACGCAGCGTCACCGCGCCGGGCGTCGCGCCCAAGGTCACGATAAAGCTGGCGCGACCATCGGTGCCGGTGACCTTCACGGCTTTGGTGTCTGGCGAGCCTTCGCCGGTCACTGTGGCTGAGCCACCGGCAATGCTGAGATCCACTGCGATGCCAGCTTCCGGGAGGCCATTGGCGCGCACTTCCACCACGATCGGCAAGGGCAAGGGCAGGCCCGCAAGGCCTTGTTGGTTGGCGCCGGAAATGATCGCGATCGTTCGAACAATCGACGACGTGAGGTTGAAGTTGGCCTCGGCTACCGGAACGCCGTCCGAAAGACGGGTGGCTTTGACGACGACCGCACCCACGCTGTTGCCGAAGCGCACTCGCGCTGAAGCTCGGCCGGTGGTGCCCGTGAGGATTTCGGGAGATTCGATGGTTCCCGGCCCGGAGACCACCGACCAAGCGATGTCTTCACCCGGCGCGGGTGCGCCATCGTCCTGTGCCTCGACGACCAAAGGCGCAGTTGCCAAGGTGCCGGGGCCGCCTGACTGATTGTTTCCAGAAATGGCGACCAGCGTGCGCACCACAGGTGGCAATACGTTGATCGTGTACGACACCGACGCCGAAGGGGCATCCGCTCGAGTGCCTGTCACTGCGACCGTGCCTGTCCCTGGGCCCAAATTCACGAAAACATCGGCATCGCCAAAGTTATCGGTAAGTGACGTGGGAGCGCTCAATGTGCCCGGACCTGAAATCGCCCAGTTGATTGCAACGCCTGTGGCCGGCAGACCGTTATCGGATGCACGAAGCTGGAGCACTACACCGGAACCCACGAATTCAGTCAGCGCAGTGGGCCCAGTGGGTGCGAGGGTCCGTACCACTGGCGCCGTCACGTTGACCGTGTAGTTGATGACGGTGTTGGACGGAAAACCGAAGCAGCCCGCCGTGCAAGTTGCAGTGAACTGGTAAGTGCCGCCGACGGTTCCGGTATTGACGGAATAGGTGACGGTTGCGTTTCCGGAGCCACTTGCTGTGAGCGGCGTGACGCTGGTTCCGCTGAGCGGCGAAGTTTCCGTGATGGTGATGGTGTAACCCGTGCAACCAATGCCGGATACCGAAACGCCTACTGCCGTAGTGGATGACGAGGCAGCCGAGAGCGTCGTTGCCCCCGTAGGCAGGATCTCGCAATTGAAGCTGGCGAGCGCCGGCTGAGCCAGCAAGGCACCAAACAGAACGAGCAGGGGCCGCAGCAGGCGGCCGGACAGGGCAGACAGCGTCATCGCACGTTCCCCTTCAGGTAGGCCACGCTTCGCATTTCCCCATGCTTGCGTGTATACACGTGCCGAAGAGTATAGGCATGAATCCGTCGGCCCGTACCCGGCTTTCTGTAGGGGAATTGCGTATGTCGCTGTCATCCAATCGCAGCTTTTTCTCGGCCCTTGCGCCGGCCGGTCTGGGCTTCTTGGTTTGCGTGTTGGCCGGAGCCAGCGCGCCGGCCTGGGCGCAGAACGGCCCGAGCGTTCGCAACGCCGAAGACTTGATGATTGTGGATTGCCTGCTGCCTGGGCAGATCCGGCAGTTGGGGCGGCAGGCCACCTACATGAGTGCCCGTCGGCCCATTCGGGCCACGCAGGCGGATTGCCAAATCCGTGGCGGCGAGTACACCGCGTATGACCGTGCCAACTACCAAACAGCACTGAAGGTCTGGCTCGAAGCGGCAATGTCGGGCGATGCCGAAGCGCAGAACAATGTCGGCGAAATCTATGCCAAGGGCTTAGGTACTGAGCCCGACTACGGCATGGCTTTTCAGTGGTTCAAAAAGGCTGCCGAGCAGGGCTTCGCGCGGGCACGCATCAACCTTGGTTGGCTATATGAGGAGGGCCTCGGCGTCGAGCGCGATCCCGCCAAAGCCATCAACTACTACCGTGAAGCCGCTGGCATCAACGACGAACTGCTCTACGCCTCGGTAGTGCAAGTGCAGATCGACGAAAAGGACGCTCAGATTTCAGGCCTTGAGCAGGATGTTGCTCGCGAGAAGGCCAACGCTGAGGCCTTGCGCCAACAAGTCGATGCGCTGAAGTCGCAATTGGCCGAACGCCGCGGTGCTTTGGCGCGTGCGCGCGCTGAATTGGCGGAGACCAAAAAGAAGCTAGAGCAGGCACGGCAAGGCGAAGATCCGGCGCTTGCGGCGCTTCTCGAAAACACGCTGTTGGAACAAGAGTCTCGACTGGGCGAGCAACGCAATGTCATCGCGGGTCTGGAGCGCCGCGTGGGTGCGGGCGGTATGCTGATGGCGCGGCTGGAATTGCTTGATCCGCCGGTCATCGCGATGCGCGGCAAACCTGCTGCAGTGAGTCGCGGAGGTCCCGGTGAGCGCACGATCACTGGTCGCGTTTCGGGCGCTGATGATGTGCGTAGCGTCAACGTCAACGGCACCGACGTGCCCGTGAGCGCGGGCGGGTTGTTCCAGGCCAAAGTGGACGCGGCGGTGGCTGGGACACCGGTCACGCTCGCAGCCACCAATGCGGCGGGTCGCGTCGCACGACTGCAGTTCACGTTGCTACCTAGCCAGGGCGAAGGCGGTAGTGGCTCGATGCCCGTTTTTGAAGCAGGCGGTGCATCGCTTGGCAGTTATCGTGCGGTGGTGATTGGCAACGATCGTTACGCGAGCGACGCCTATCCGGATTTGCGCAGCGCAGCCAAGGACGCCGCGGCGGTCTCCCAGATGCTGTCGACGCGCTATGGCTTCGAGCCTCGGTTGCTGCTGAATGCGTCGCGCCTCGAAATTCTCACCGCGCTGGACGATATGCGTAAGGCCCTCGGCCCGAACGACAATCTGCTGGTGTTCTATGCGGGGCACGGCGAGCTTTCCGATGATGGCCAAGGCTATTGGGTGCCGGTCGACGGCGTGGCGGACCGCCCGGAGACGTGGATCTCCAATCGTTCAGTGAGTGAGGTGCTCGATAGCCTTCAAGCCAAGCGCGTTCTGGTCGTGGCGGACTCGTGCTACTCCGGGACGATGACTCAGGCCTCCGTGCCCGTCGCTGACGGCAGCATCGAAGGGCGTCAGTGGTCGAAATGGTTGAAGGAAGCCACCGCAGGGCGCTCTCGTTTGGCCCTGACCTCGGGCGGCGTGCAACCGGTGCCCGATACCGGCGCGGATGGCCACAGCTACTTCGCTCGAGCCTTCTTGAATGTGCTGGAAGACAACCGCGGGGTGTTGGAAGCCACACGGCTCTACCAGGACGTTTCCGCCTCCTTGGCCTTGGCCACCTTGGATGCTCCCTTGGTGCAGACCCCGGAATTCGCGCCCATCCGCTTCTCAGGGCACGAAAGCGGCACCTTCGTACTGCAGGCGCGCAGCTCCGCTGGTTCGGCGGGGAGCCCCTGAAGGGCTGGCACTTACAGCGCAGTGTGTGTACCATGCGCGGCTCTCACGGCGGCTGCGATTCAGCAGCACCTCGTCGAGAGAAAAGACCACCGGAGAGGTGGCAGAGTGGTCGATTGTACCTGACTCGAAATCAGGCGTACGTTTATAGCGTACCGAGGGTTCGAATCCCTCCCTCTCCGCCAAGTTCAGAAAGGCGCTCCTTGCGGAGCGCCTTTGTTTTTTGTGCGACAGATTCGTGGTTCGAAACATGAGCCAAGCTGAATCGTCGCGCATCGAAAGCCTTACAGGGTTGCGTGGTTTGGCCGCGCTCTGGGTTCTTGGCTTCCACGCATTTGTCATCGCGGGAATGCCTGCGTCGGGATCCTTGTGGCCGTTGCGCGAAGTGCTTCATTCAGGCTGGTTGGGTGTGGATGTGTTCTTTGTGCTGTCGGGCTTTCTGCTAACACGCAATCTGCTCATTGAAGACAAGCGCAACCATCGCGTGAGTTGGAGTGCTTTCTTCGTGGCCCGCGTAGCGCGCTTACTGCCCGCGTATTACGTTCAACTGGCTTTGCTGGCCGGTCTCGGCGTTTTCTTTGTGAGCCCGTTGGTTTGGTCTCCCACGGGTGCTGGCGAAGTACTTGCACATGGATTGCTTTGGCTGAATGCGTGGCCCTGGGTGGGCGCGCATGTGTCGCCTTGGTGGAGCTTGTCGGTCGAGGCATTGTTCTACCTGTGCATGCCCCTGCTTTGGTTAGCCTTGCGGCGTGGGCCAGGGGCTGCCTTTGCGCTGTTTGCTGCGGCAATGCTGCTTTCTGTGGCTTGGCGAGCCGGTCTTGCGCAGAACGTAGAAAACATCGAATGGCGGATTGGTTGGGCCGAGCACGCGCCGGGTCGACTAGTGCAGTTCAGCGTGGGTGCGATGGCGGCGGTGTGGCTCCCAAGCTTGCGAAGCAAGCTCTCGCTCTGGCCTGCACCATGGGGCGATGTGGCGTTCGTTCTGTTCGCTGTTCTTCTTTGCGGATTGCCTTGGTGGATGGGCAGCACGCCCTACGGCGGGGTGGTCGATGCCCGACCATTCACTTGGTTCTGGCCCAGCCTTACGGCGTTGCCAGCGGCCTGCCTTATCGTGCTTCTCGCGACTGACGCAGCCCATGGAGCCGTGCGTTTGCTGGCTTCAGCACCATTGCGAGGGCTTGGCGTGATCAGTTTTGGCCTGTACCTGTGGCACTACCCCATTCAATGGGCCATGCGCTCATATCTGGGCGGCTATGTGCCCGAATCTTTCGGTCTTGGCGTGTTTTTGGCGCTTAGCGCTCTCTTTGCCATCGCCGCTGGAACGCTTTCGTGGTGGGTGGTCGAGCGGCCGGCCTTGGGCGCTGCCGCCCGTCTGCGCGCTAGAATCAGCGCCCCGAAAAGGAGTCCATTGTGATGTCTGAGATCAGCGTGCCCGTATCGTTTGGTGAACTCCTCGACAAGATCGCCATTCTTGAGATCAAGGCCGAGCGCATCAAGGATGAGGCCAAGTTGGTGAATGTGCGCCGTGAGTTGGACGCACTGAACTTGACGTGGGGTGCCCATCCGGCGTCGCGCCAGGACATCGCAGCGCTGCGCTTGGCTTTGAAGGCGGTGAACGAGCGCCTTTGGGTGATCGAAGACGACATCCGCCTCAAGGAAAAGGCCCAAGCCTTCGATGCTGAATTCGTTCGTTTGGCTCGCGCGGTGTATTTCGAAAACGATGAGCGCGCGAAGGTGAAGAAAGACATCAACCTCGCGCTCGGCTCCACCTACGTTGAAGAAAAGAGCTACGAGGACTATCGCGCCAAGCCGCCGACACGCTGAGTAAAGCGCGCGTCTAGCAGCTCAAGTCTGCTGCGCAGGCGTCAAAACGTTCCAAGACCTCATCCACGCTGATGAGGTCCATCACCCCTTCAAACTCTACGCGCTTGCCCCAGGGCAATGCGCTGGCTGGTTTGTTCAGAAACTTCTGGCTCGCTTCCGCGTAGTGGTTCGGCGACCAGCGCCGATCGGAATACGGTCCGCTGCGTTCGGCATCGGTACAGGCGTGCAGGGCGATGACGCGGCAGCCCATGGCATTGGCCATATGCACGGGGCCCGAGTCGGGGCCGAGCAGTACGCGAGCGCGGGCACACAGCGCAAGAAAGCGCTTGAAAGTGTCGCGGCCAATCAGATCGATGACGCCCTGTTGTGAGTGCATTGCAGCGAGCAGGGCATCCCCCGTTTTCCGTTCTAATGCGCTGGGGCCGCCGCAAAGAACGACGCGCCATCCGCGTGCAAGCGCATGCGAGGCGACCGCGGCATAGCGTTCGGTGCGCCAGTTGCGCAGCGGGTGGCTCGAGCAGGGTGAAATCAGCAGCGTCGGTGCATCGCCGGGCAGTTGTTCTGCTGCCCAAGCGTGCGCATCTTCGGGAACGGGAAGCCGCCACTCGACGGGCGAAGGGGGGGCGCCAAGGGCATCGGCAAAATGGCCAAACGCATCGAGCACGTGATGGCCGCCAGGCGCGATGCGCTCGTTGATCACCAAGCCATGCCCTTCTTTGCTTCGCGCAGCGTCGTAGCCGATTCGACGAGTGGCTTTGATCTGTGTCGCCAACACGTTCGCACGCAGGGCCAGTTGCATGTGGAGGAGGGCATCGAAGTGTCGCCCGTTCAGGGCTTTCCGAAGATCGCGAAGGCCTGACCACCCGGCCTTCTTGTCGAACACGATGAACTCGACACCTTCCAAACCCTTCAATAGCGCTGCTTCGGCCTTGCCGATGACCCAGGTGATGGCGAGGTCAGGTCGCGCCCTCTGAAGGCGGCGCACGACCGGCACGACGTGCGTGGCATCGCCCAGAGCGGACAAGCGCAGAAGGCACACAGAGCGAAGGGAAGAATCCACGGCGGACCCATTGGTAGACTGCTGCGCATGATAGCGCCCGCGTCCACCGTCACCTCGCATCTGCCCATCGTGCACGCCGCTCCCGCGTGGGCGGACCGTGCGCGTGCGGAGTGGTTTGAGGTGTCGCGCTATGGCGCTAACGCTCTTCCCATTGGCGTGGGCGGTCGTGGCGGCGCGTGGTACGTGGACGGGCCTTTTGGTGAAGGTGTTTTGCGTGCGTACCGGCGCGGTGGGCTCATGGCCAAGCTCAGCACCGAGCACTACCTGTGGATGGGGCAGGGCCGGACGCGCTGTGTGCGCGAAGTCGAGCTTTTGGTGCGTTTGCGAGAGCAGGGTTTACCGGTGCCCGAGCCGATTGCGGGTGCCTGGTGGCGCGAGGGTTTTCTCTACAGGGCCGCGCTTCTGATGCGCCGTGTTGCAGTACGCGCTGATCTGATGAGTTTGGTGCATGAAGATGCATCGCGAGCGCCTTGGGTGAATGTGGGCGAAACACTGGCGCGTTTTCATGCGGTGGGTGCGCACCATCCTGATTTGAACGCCCGCAACGTGTTGCAGTCTCGCGAGGGTCAGATCGTGATCATTGATTGGGACCGTGGTCGCCTCGGAGGGCTATCCGGCCCTTGGGTGGCACGAGAGTTGGCGCGCCTTGAACGTTCTTTGCTGAAGTACCGCCGCCACGTATCGGAGCAGCAGATCGCCGAAGGCATGGCGGCCTTGCGGAGTGCCCACGGTGCGGCGCTGAAGGCCCTCACGAAATGAGCTGGCATTTGCACTTACTTGGTGTGGGTAATGCCGGCGCAGCGCCTGTTTTGGGTTCGGCTTCCGCCGTCATTGTCGCGAACGAGATACCGCAGCTGATGATTGATTGCGGGCAAGAAGCCCTCACAGCGTTTACCGATGCGTATGGCGAACTGCCGCAGGCGCTCTTCATCACCCATGTGCACATGGATCATGTGGCCGGGTTGGAACGCCTTTTCTACGCCACGTACTTTGACGCTGCTCGCAAAGGCCGAGTGCGGCTGTACGTGCCCGCGGCCATCGTCGTGCATTTGCAGGCGCGTGTTGCCGATTATCCGGGCGTCTTGGCCGAGGGTGGCGCCAACTTCTGGGACGCGTTTCAGCTGGTTCCGGTGACACGGGGCTTTTGGCACGCTGGGCAGCACTACGAGGTGTTTCCCGTGCGTCACCATCTTCCAGAGACTGCGTATGGACTTCGGCTGCGCGGCAGTGTGGTGTGGACCGGCGACACGCGGCCTATTCCCGAGATGCTAGCTGCGTTCGCCGATGCCGGTGAATTGATCGCGCATGACTGCGCGTTGCACGGCAATCCTTCGCATTCCGGCATTGATGATCTGGAGCGCGAGTACTCAGCGGAGCTTCTGAGCCGTTGCTTGCTCTACCACTACGCGAGCGCTGCCGATGGCGAAGCGTTGGAGCGGCGTGGCCACCGTGTGGGCCGCGCTGGCGAAAAAGTGAGCATTGCCGCCCCCAATGGGTGACGGCCCCGCCAGCGGATCTCCGGCACCCGAATCAGTCAATACCGTTGCTCCCTTCCGGGCCTGGCGGGGTTTTCGACCTATCGTCGCGGAGGCGCCAACGGGGCCGCCATAGAGGGCATTGCTTGCGCAGAGGAGTGGCGGACAGAGCGGGATTCGAACCCGCGAAGCGGGGTTTAGCCGCTTACACACTTTCCAGGCGTGCTCCTTCAACCGCTCGGACACCTGTCCACTTACCGTTCTGCGTCCTCGATGGATGGGCATCCTGCCGGCGCCATCGGGTCGCGAATGATACCGGCCAAGCCACGGGGGCACAACTTGAGGCCTCTGCGCATGGCGTCGGAGGCCCTCGGGCGGCACAATGTGGGTCGATTCTAGGGGCGGCACATGGCCTATCTCGTACTTGCACGAAAGTGGCGCCCAAAGCGCTTTGCAGAACTGGTGGGGCAAGAGCATGTGGTGCGCGCGCTGACCAACGCGCTCGAAACCGGCCGTGTGCATCACGCGTTCCTGTTCACCGGCACGCGCGGCGTGGGCAAGACCACCATCGCGCGAATCTTTGCCAAGTCCTTGAACTGCGAGCGCGGCGTTGGCGCCGATCCCTGCGGTGTGTGCCCAGTGTGTCTGGATGTCGATGCGGGCCGATTTGTCGATCTCATCGAAATCGACGCAGCAAGCCACACGGGCGTGGATGATGTGCGTGACCTCATCGACAACGCGCAATACATGCCATCGCGCGGTCGGGTGAAGGTTTACCTGATCGACGAAGTGCACATGTTGTCGAAGAGCGCCTTCAACGCGCTGCTGAAGACCTTGGAAGAGCCGCCGGAACACGTGAAGTTCCTGTTGGCCACCACCGACCCGCAGAAGCTCCCGGTCACGGTGCTGAGCCGCTGCTTGCAGTTCAATCTGCGTCGGCTGGAGCACGAGCAAATCCAAGGGCAGATGCGCCGCATCATCGATGCCGAGGGCATCCCCGCCGATGACGCCGCGCTTTCGCTGTTGGCGCGTGGCGCCGACGGCTCCTTGCGTGACGGTCTGTCCTTGCTTGATCAGGCCATTGCCTACAGCGGCGGAACACTCAGCACCGAATCGGTGCACGCCATGCTGGGCACGCTGGACCATGCCGCGCTTGGCGGGGTTCTGGCTGCACTAGCGACCGGAGATGGCGCCAGCCTCTTGGCGCAGGTCGAGGCCTTGGCAGCGTTTTCGCCGGATTACGCACAGGTGCTGGATGACGTCGCAGCCGCGCTGCATGCGGTGCAAGTGCGACAGCTGGTGCCTGAAGCGGCACGAGCACTTCAAGGCGTCGACACCGAAGCCCTGGCCTCGCAGTTGGCGCCGGAATTGGTGCAGCTTTGGTACCAGATGGCCATCACCGGTGCGCGTGATCTGGCTTTGGCACCCACGCCACGCACCGGCTTCGAAATGAGCCTGTTGCGCATGCTCGCCTTCAAGCCTTCGGGCGGCGGCGACCGTGCCTCGCTTCCCGAGCCTGCTGCGGCTTCCCGCAGTGTGGCTGTTCCGGTGATGGCGGCACCGCCGGTGGCTCCGCGCAAAGCGCCGCCTTCGCCGTTTGCTAGCCAAGCTCAGCCGGCAGAGCCTGCGCGCGAGCGCGCGAGCGAGGTTTCGGTCGTGAGCACTGATCGCGTCGTTGTCTCGCCGTTTGCGGTGCCTGCCGCGGCCACGCCCATCGCGTCGAATGAGGACTGGCTCGGCGCCTTGGAACGCCAGTCAGTGAGCGGCCCAGCGGGGCAGTTGGCTGCGCATGCGCAGTTTGTTGCTGGCGATGCCGACGGTGTGACTTTGGCGGTCGGCTCGGCTGGCCAAGCCATGCGCACGGATACGAGCGTGAAGCGTCTTTCCGAGGCCTTGGCGCCCTTGTTCGGGCGGCCGCCTGCCTTGCGCTTTGTTGAAGCGTCCGGCGATGGCGAAACCTTGTTTGACCGCCAGCAACGGCAGAAATCGCAGCGCCAAACCGAAGCTGAAGCGCGCTTTCATTCCGACCCCGTCGTGCAGCAACTGGTGGCGCAAGGCGCACAGGTGCTGGACGGTTCCATTCGACCGATCGAGGAGTAATCCATGTTCAAGGGCAACATCGCGCAAGCCATGCAGATGGCGCAACGCATGCAGGACAACGTCAAGAAGGCGCAGGAAGAACTGGCTGGCGTCGAGGTCACCGGTCAATCGGGCGGCGGCATGGTGAGCATCACCATGAGCGGCAAGATGGAAGTGCGCCGTGTGCGTATCGACCCGCAGGCCTTGTCGGATGCTGAAATGCTGGAAGACCTGATCACCGCGGCCATCAATGACGCAGTGAACAAAGCCAACGAAGAATCGAGCAAGCGCATGTCTGCCGCCACCGCCGGTATGCCGATTCCTCCCGGCTTGAAGGGCATGTTCTGAGCAGGATGAGCGCCTGAATGTCGGCCTTGCTTGAGCAGTTGATCGAAGGCCTGCGCGTGTTGCCCGGTGTGGGTGCCAAGAGCGCACAGCGCATGGCGTATCACCTGCTGGAGCGTGACCGCGAGGGCGCGCAGCGCTTGGCCGAGCGTTTGCTTGCGGCGGTCGAGCACATTCGTCACTGCGCGCAGTGCCGCGACTTCAGCGAAACGGAGGTCTGCGCGATCTGTGCCAGCCCCTCGCGCGATCGCAGCGTGTTGTGCGTGGTCGAATCGCCCGCGGATCGTTTGGCGATTGAGCAGGCCACGGGATATCGCGGCCTGTACTTCGTGTTGCAGGGCCGGCTTTCACCGTTGGATGGCATCGGGCCGCGTCAGTTGGGCTTGGATGTGTTGGCCGAGCGTCTTGCCGGCGGTGAAGTGCGTGAACTCATCATCGCCACGAATTCCACCGTGGAAGGTGAGGCCACAGCGCACTACCTCGCGCAACTGGCACGGCAGGCCAACGTGAAGCCCAGCCGGCCCGCGCAGGGCCTGCCCTTGGGCGGCGAGCTGGAATACATCGATCGCGGCACCTTGGCCCATGCCTTCGGTTCGCGCAGCGAGGCGAGCGGTTGAGCGCTCGCATCAGTAGCACACGCATGGCTGGCATGCTTTGAATTCGTCATTAAGGAGCGCGTGATGTCCGAGACTCTCTTCAGCAAAATCATTCGCCGTGAGATTCCTGCCGATATCGTGTTCGAAGACGATCACGTGCTGGCCTTTCGCGACATCCACCCGCAAGCGCCGGTGCACGTGCTTTTCATCCCGAAGCAGCCGATTGCGACTCTCAACGACGCCATTCCGGAGCAGGCCGAATTGCTGGGCCGCTTGATGCTTTCGGCTGCGGCCTACGCCAAATCAATCGGCGTGGCCGAGAACGGTTATCGCGTGGTCATGAACTGCAATGGCGACGGCGGCCAAACCGTGTATCACATGCATTTGCATCTTCTCGCCGGACGCCCGATGACGTGGCCGCCCGGCTGAGGGTTTACCACCAACCGCGTTCGATGATCACGTCGACTTGGCGGCGCTCAGGCCAGAGAAAGACGACGTCGGCAGCGACGCGTGGCTGGCGGTAGTCGTAGTCGCCGATGCGCACGGTGTCGAATCCTTCCACGCGACCCACAAAAGTCACCTCGCGATTGGCCTTGAACACTGCGGGGTCGTAGAACCCAGCGCGGCAGGCGCGGAAGCGCCCCAGGCTGGTGTCGCTGCCATCGGGCTGTGCATTGGGGCCGAGCGGCTGCGCAATCACATTGATGCAGGTACGGTCGGCTTGCGGTTCAACGCTGACCACGCGGCCACCCCAGCGCACGCTGGCGCCGTTGTCCGCGTCTTTCGTACCGTTGGGTGCGAGGAGGGCGTATTGCCCTTGCAGCGGTTTGGGGGCGGTGACACAGCCGGCCAACAACAGGCAAGTGGTTATGCCAGCAAGCGCAGGCAAGCGAGAGAGGCGAGGGGAGTAGGGCATGACGAGTTCCTCGGGTGCGTTGGCGTGCACTGATCTTGGAACGGCTCCCCTCAACGGTGGCTGAGCGACTTGGGCGGGCGATAGGAAATCAGTTCAGCGATCAGCGCGTCGGTGTCCTCGCGGCCTGTCTCGGAATAGCGGGCCGCACCAAAGGCCTCGGAGATGGCCCGCAGTCGATCCGCGTCAGCGGGTGCTTGCAGCGCGGCACGGCGCAGAAATTGGGCCGCTGATTCAGCGCGTCGCTTTTCGAGCCCGCGCTTGGCCCAGCGGCGCAAGAACACACGCCATGCGCGCAACAGCGGATCACGTTCGCGCGGTGGGGGGCGCAGCAAGACGGCGAGCGTGAGCGCTAGCGCGAAGCCCGCAGCCAGCACGAACGCGGTGCCGACGGAACGTGCATCGGCGTCTTTCCAGCCCAAGCGGTCGAGCAGCTGGATTTGGCGCACGGCGTCGTAACCCACGACAAAGTTGTTCCAGGCTTCGCGCAAGCTGTCGCCGAAATCGAACATGGGGCGAAACGCTCCGGCCACGCCGGTATCGAGCAGGTCATCCACGGTGTCGAAAATGCGTTCTGGCGCGACCGCAGCGGTGGGGTCAACACGCACCCAGCCTTCGCCCTCCAGCCAAACTTCCGACCACGCGTGCGCGTCCATTTGCCGCACCACCCAATACTCGCCAAACGGGTTGCGCTGCCCGCCCACATAGCCGGTGACGACGCGGGCCGGAATGCCGGCGTTGCGCATCAGCATCACGAAAGCCGAACTGAAGTGCTCGCAGAAACCAATGCGGGTATCGAACAGGAATTCGTCGGCGGTGTTTCGGCCC
>JAIXVL010000116.1 GCA_027483045.1 Lysobacteraceae bacterium | reverse complement strand
GTGGCGAGCGTCCTATCCCGAGAACCTGGAAGGCGATGCGACGTTTTTGGCGGCTGAGCTTCGTGAGCAGATCGTTTCTGCGGTTGAACGCTATCGGCCGGAAAAGAGCGGTGCAGGTTGGGGCAGTTTCTTGAGCGGCGGCACCGATAGCTCGAGCATCACCACGATTCTCGCGCGGCAGGAACCAACCGAGCGCGTGCATAGCTTTTCCATCGGTTTTGCGGAAGCGGGATACGACGAACTCGATTTCGCACGCATCGCCGCCAATGCCTGCGGCGCGCAGGGGCACTTCGGCAGTATTGATGAAGCAGAGACGCTGGACGTCTTGCCGCATCTTCCGGGTCTGTTCGATCAACCCTTTGGTAACGCCTCGGCGGTTCCTACCTTGGCCTGTGCAGCGATGGCCGCAGGCGATGGTCGAAACATCCTGCTCGCGGGCGATGGCGGCGACGAGATTTTCGGCGGCAATGAGCGTTACTCGAAAGATCAGATTATGCAGCGCTGGTTTGAATTGCCCGGCGGTATCAAGGCACTTGGGCGGGCCTTGGGGCGTGGCTTGGGCGGTGGGTCTAATCGATTCTTCAACCGCATTGATAACTTTGCGCGACGGGCCAGCCTGCCCAACCCCGATCGGTTCTACACCGACGATGCGTTCGCTTCCGAGCATTTCTCTGAGCTTCTCGGTGCGGGCTTTCAGAAGGCGGTCACGCCCAATCTTTCGCTAGAGTTCTTGCGCCAGATGTACGCGGGCGCCGATGCGCACAGCGAAGTCAATCGAGTCATGGCCCTTGATCTTGAATTGGCCATTGCGCAGAACGACTTGGTGAAGGTCGATGGTGCTGCTCGGCACGTCGGTGTCAGTGTTCGATTCCCGTTCCTAGATCCCGAGTTGGTTGCCTACACCGGCCGTCTGAAGGCGCATTGGAAAGTCTCGGGCACGAAGAAGCGCGTGCTGTTCCGCCAGGCGGTGGCCGACATCCTCCCACCGGCGATTCTGAAGAAGCCCAAGCAGGGCTTCGGTCTGCCCATCAGTGTGTGGATGCGCGAGCGCCCTGTGTTTCGCGAGTGGCTACGCGATCTCTTGCTGTCGGAGCGCAGCCGTCAACGTGGCTGGTTTGAGCCCACCTTCGTATCGCATTTGTTTGATCGTCATCAGGCGGGCGCTTGGGACTATTCCGCGCATCTCTGGTCGCTCGCGGTACTGGAGCTTTGGGTGCGCAACAATCTTGAAGGGGGCAGGGCATGAGTTTGTCGGTGCTCATGCTGCTCGAGGGGCATTTCCCCGCAATGGGCGGTGCCGAGCGACAGGTAGAAACCTTGGCCAATGCGCTTCTTGACGAAGGGCATCACGTCACAGTGTTGGTGCCGCGCGCGGATCGTGCGTTCGCTGCGGGTGCGGGGCTTCAAGGCTGTATCCCGGTCTGGCGCATCAACTACCCGCCGATCCGCATGCTCGGCACGCTCGTGCTGATGGTTCGATTGGTCTGGTTGCTTTGGCGCTGGCGCCATCGATACGACGCGATCCATGTGCACATCGCGCACAACATGGGCGCCGTGGCCTGCGTGGTGGGTCGGCTTCTCGACAAGCCCGTGGTCGTGAAGTTCTCCGGCTGGTGGGAGCAAGAGCGCGGTTGCCTTCGGCCGAAAGGCGGCATAGGCGCAGCCGCTGCCCTGTGGATGCTTCGTCAAGCCAGTGCGGTGCAAGCCATCAGCCGCCGCATCGCGGCAGATTTGGAACGTGTTGGTTTCCGGCCGGAACAGGTGCACTGGTTGCCCAACGGCGTGCCGATGGGACGATTTGAGCGCATTGAACGCAACGACTTTGGCAATACACCGCCGACGATCGTTTTTGTGGGGCGGCTTGTTCCGGAAAAGGGTTTGGACACCTTGCTGCATGCGTGGGCGCAGGCAGAGCGGCCTCCGGGTTGGCGCTTGCGCTTAGTCGGTGGCGGCGATCGCGGCAGTGAGCTCGCTGCGTTGGCGGCGCGTCTGGGCATTGCGCCGAGTGTTGATTTCCCCGGCGCGAGTTCGACGGTGGATCTCGAGTTAGGGCGCGCCGATGTGGGCGTTCTTCCTTCGCGCTTTGAAGGTCTGTCTAACACCTTGCTGGAGTACATGGCAGCGGCCTTGCCGGTCATCGCGACTCGCATCAGCGGCAGTGAGGATCTGGTGGCTCCTGGTCGCAATGGCTGGTTGTGCGAAGTCGATGAAGTTGAAGCGCTTTCTGTGGCGCTGAGTGAAGCGATGGCTATGCCAGCGAGTCAGCGTCGAAGCATGGGCATGTTTGCGCGATCTGATGTCATGGCCAAAGCCTCGGTGCCTGCCGTGATTGCGCAGTTACTGCCGCTCTACCGTGGGGTGGTGGCCTGATGTGCGGCATTGTGGGTTTTGCCAGTGCTGGGCGTGTGCCCGCGCCTACCGAAGAAGTCGGTTTGGCCATGAACGCGGCCATTCTCCATCGCGGGCCAGATGACGGCGGAGTTTTTCGCGAGGACGATGTACTTCTCGGCATGCGCCGCCTGGCCATCATTGATCTTTCCGGTGGTCACCAGCCTATGCGGTCGGCTGATGGCCGTTACGTGTTGGTCTTCAACGGAGAGATCTACAACTATCGGCGCTTGCGTGATGAGCTGCGTGGTCTTGGCCAAGTGTTCCGAAGTGATTCCGACTCGGAAGTCATCCTTGCGGCCTACGCCGCCTGGGGTGAGAAAGCGGTAGCGCGTCTCGAAGGAATGTTCGCCTTCGCCCTTTGGGATCGCGAAAGTCACAGTCTTCTGTTGGCACGGGACCGTCTGGGCAAGAAGCCCCTGTTCCTGTGGGATGCGCCAGAAGGCATCGGTTTTGCGAGTGAGCTGAAATCCTTGCTCGCGCTCCCTGGCTTCTCGCGTTCGGTCGATACCAGCGTTCTTCCGGCCTATTTCGCGTTTGGCTACATTCCAACACCGCATTCGATTTTTCGCGGTGTGCGCAAGCTTCGTCCGGGGCACTACGCGGTCTACGCACAAGGTGAGTTGCGGGAGGAGCGTTACTGGTCACTGGATTTTTCGCCCAGCTACACGGGTACAGAGGCGGAAGCTGAGGATGAACTGGCGCACCGGCTTGATGCCGCAGTCGCCGATCGTCTTGTTGCGGATGTGCCGTTTGGTGCGTTCTTGAGTGGTGGCCTTGATTCCAGCGTAGTCGTGGCGCTGATGGCGCAACGCATGTCGCAACCGGTCAAGACCTTTTCCATCGGGTTCAATGAGGCCCGGTACAGCGAACTCTCCGGCGCTCGGCGAGTAGCGGAGCATTTGGGCACGGAGCATCACGAACTGGTCGTGGCACCCGATGCCACGGCACTGATTGAAAAACTGGTGTGGCATCTCGACGAACCCTTCGCGGACTCTTCGTCACTGCCCACGTACTTGGTTTCTGAGCTCGCGCGCCCGCACGTGAAAATGGTGCTGTCGGGCGACGGCGGTGACGAAGCCTTCGCGGGCTACGAACGCTATCTCAAGTTCCTCACGCTCGAGCGGCTGGGGCCCATGCGCGGGCCGGTGGGCATGGCCCTGCAGCTCGCCGGCTCGGCGGTTCCGGGCTTGCGCGGGTTCCGCCTAAAGCGCATCGGCGAGCGTTTGCGAGAGCCGTTCCCGGATCGCTACTTGAGCGGCGTCGCCTTGAGTCGCCCCGAGCAAATGCGCGCCCTGCTTGGCGATGTCGGTTCCGAGGGGTATGCCAGCCTGCACCCCTTGTTCGCGGCTAACGATGCTCGGCCCATGATCGATCGCATTGTGGATGCCGACATTCGCAGTTATTTGCTCGACGACATTCTGGTGAAGCTTGATCGCATGACGATGGCCGCCTCCATCGAAGGTCGCGCCCCATTGCTGGATCACCGAGTGGTCGAATTCGCTGTGCGACTGCCGCAGCATCTGCGAGTGCGCGATGGGCGTGGCAAGCATCTTTTGCGCCAAGTGGCGCGCCGTTGGCTCCCCGGCGATGTGCTCGACAAGCCTAAGCAGGGCTTTGCGATTCCATTGCCCGAGTGGTTCCGCGGAAGTCTCGGCGACATGGCGGCGGATTTATTCGCCAGTCGCGCATTTCGCGAGCGCGGCTGGGTGCGACCAGAATCAGTGGACGCGTTGCTAACCGCACATCGCGGCAGGCAGGCAGACCACGCCGAGTCGCTGTGGCAAGTGCTGTGCTTGGAGCTGTGGGCGCGTCGATTCCTTGAAGGTGGTGCACCGTGATGCTGCGTCTGTTGTTGGCGGTGTTGTTGATCTACACCGTCAATCAGTTGCACTTCGATGTCGATCTCGGCATTCCGGGCATCAACATCATCAATCTGTTGTTTGGCGCAGCCCTCGGCTTCATGGCGTTGGAAGGCAAGCTCTCTGGATTGTCGGCGCCTAGCTTGGGAACGCCGTTACGCCTGTACTTCTTGGCACTGACCATCGCGACCGCGGTTGCGATGGTGGCGCGACCGCAGGTGCCGATGGAAGACCTGACCTATCTCAAGACGCTGATCTTTTACCCGCTCTATTACTTTCTCTTCTACTACGCGGTCCGTGACATCAAAACCGCGCGTCGATTGATTCTTCTGGTTTTTGTGATCGCACTTCTCGCGGGCTTGGAAGCTGTGAAGGAAGGACTGGATTACGGCATCGGCGGGTACTCAGAAACGCATCGCTCTGCTGGGCCTTTCGGCCCAGATTTCCGCTCAGCGAACCGGGCCGGTGTGTTTTACGCAATGTTCATTCCGATGTTTGCAGCGCCGGTCTTCTTCCTGAAGGGGCGGCCGTTCTGGCGAATGGTGGCGCTGGGTGGGTTGTTGATCCTTGCGGGCGCGGTGCTGTTTACCTATTCACGACAGTCGTACTTCATTGCTCTTCTAGCGGTAGCGTTCGTGGCTGTTCGTCGCAGCATGATCATCGCCATAGCTTGCGCGCTGTTGTTTGCGCTGGCGGTTCCGTATCTGCCGCAAGGTGCCTTCGAACGTGTCGAAGAGACTCAGCAAGTGGGCCAGTACGGTGAAGCCGAGTACGACGACAGCACGGCAAGCCGCTGGGATATCTGGGGCGGGGCAGTGCACATGTGGAGCGAAAGCCCCATTGGTGTTGGAGCCAATCGCTTCAAGGGACTGATTGGCGAGTATTCCAACTATCCAGGCAAGGATGCGCACAACTACTACGTACTCACCCTAGCCGAGGGCGGTCTTCAAGGCCTCCTTGCGTTGTTGTTCCTGATCTATGCGTTATGGCGGCTTTCTGGGCGTTTTCTCGCAGCCGCAGTTGAGCGGGAAGGGTGGACCTATGCGCAAGGTTTTCGTGTAGCGGTGTTAGCGATGGCTTTGGGAAACATCTACGGCAGCCCGTTCAGCGAAGGCACGGTCATGGGCGCGTTTTGGGCCTTGGTGGCCTTGCTCGAGCGCTATCTGCAAATGCGTCGCGCTGAAGTGAGTGTTCTTCCTGCTACAGCACCGCGAGCTCAAACCGCATGAGCGCCGGCGCAGGGCATGGTCGGGCCGTCGGGCTTTCGGTATTGAATGCCGGCAGCAAGGTTCTGGCCATTGCGAAGACCATGATTGTGGCGGCGTTCTTTGGTGCCAGTGCCACGCTCGACGCGTTCTGGGTCGCGTACTCGCTTCCCTTGTTGCTGCCATCCTTACTCACCACGGTGATCACCGTCGCGTTTGTGCCGCGCTTCATGGCCACATTAGAAGGGCGAGAGGGGCCCGATGCATGGGCTGGGGCCAATACGCTATTCACGCTCATTATCGCCATCAGCATTGCAGCGGCCACGGCCATGTTTACCTATGCCAGTGTGTTGGTGTCGTGGATGGCCCCGGGCTTGTCGCCCGAAACCCATGCGAAAGCAGTGGAGTTGACGCGAGTCCTATTGCCTTGCGTGCCTCTTCTCACGCTGTCCTCTGTGCTCTCCGCGATCAGCAATGCGCGCGAACGCTTCTTGCTTCCCGCGCTTGAAGGTGTTTTGACTAACATCACGGTGATCGGCGGCGCTGTCCTGTTCGCTCATTCCTTAGGCGTCTCGGCCCTGACCTTCGGCGTGTTAGCCGGATTCCTGCTGCAGGCGGGCGTCTTGATGTGGGGCAATCGAAGCGATCTCGCTCGAAACATCAGGCCCCGATTCGCCCTGCGACATCCCGACTTTCTCGGGCCTGCAGCGCATCTGCTGCCGCTGCTTGTGGGCTCGATGGGCTCCGTACTCACCAGCCTCATCAATCAGTACTTTCTGTCCCACGGAGGCGAGGGTGCGATTTCAGCTATGGCCTATGCGGCCATGTTTGCTTACCTGCCGGTCGAAGTCTTTGCACAGGCCGTAATCACTGCGTTCTACCCAGCGTTAGGTCGTCATTTTGCAAAAGGCGAGTTGGTTGAAGCCGGGCATGCGTTTGCCGAGGGCCTGCGTTTCGTGCTGTTTCTCACCATCCCTTCGGCGGTTCTGCTGATTCTCTTTTCCGAGCCGCTGATGGCGTTGCTGCTAGAGCGCGGCAAGTTTGACGCAAGCCAAACGGCGTCGCCCACGACGCGCTCACGCTTCACATTGTCCGAATGTGCGCGCGACTGGTTGAGGTGAGGCTGG
>JAIXVL010000049.1 GCA_027483045.1 Lysobacteraceae bacterium | reverse complement strand
ATCTGGGACGGCATGAGCTCGCGCACGTGCGGCAGTACCTTGTGCTGGGGCCAGCGTTTCTGCCCCTGTACCTGCTTTGCGGAGGCGTGAGTGCGAGCAACCCTTTTGAGCAAGCGGCCGATCGCTATGCGCGCAGCGGGCGCGGATGGTGGCCTTTCCAATAGGGATTCAGCGACTGAAAAGAAAAAACCGCGCCGAAGCGCGGTTTCTCTTTTGGTACCGGTGATAGGACTCGAACCTACACGACATCACTGCCAGCGGATTTTGAGTCCGCCGCGTCTACCATTCCGCCACACCGGCGCAGCCCGCGCATTCTAGCCAAATCAACCGCGTCTTGCACCCGGTTTGAGCACTAGGCGGAAAGAAAATCGTGAACGGCAGGGCCAAATCGGGCGATATCGACCAGAAATGCGTCATGGCCCTGTGGCGAGGGCAGGGGAAGGAACCGGCTATCCGCCCCGCCAGCACGCAGGCCATCGGCAATCTGCTGCTGCTGTTGCAGCGGAAACAGGATATCGGTGTGCACGCCGATACTCAGCGCTTGCTCCAGCCGCACCGTCGCCAAGGCTGCGAGCACGCGTGAGTCTTCATCACTGCCTTCGCCCCGAGCCTCGGCCGGTGCGTAGTCCGCCGCATCAAACCAATCCATCGAACGCGACAGGAACAGGTAGCTGTTGGGGTCGAACAAACGCACAAACCGCCGTGCGTGCCCCTCGAGGTAGCGCTCCACTTCGAACTCCGGGCCGAACGGGTCGTCCTCGCGACACTCGGCATCAAACTTGACGCGCCCGAACCGGCCGTCCCATTCCATGGCCGAGCGGTAAGTGACCACGCCCAATTTGCGCGCCATGCGCATGCCGTTTTCCGGATAGTTCTGGTCGGTGTAGCGGCCCTCATTCCAGTGCTGATCCAGTCGAATGGCTTCGCGCTGCAAGGAGCGGATGGCGATCGAGAAGGGCAAGGAGCGCGCGCTGCCGCTGATATTGATGTGACGCCGCGCAATGTGGGGGTGCTGCAACAACAGGGCCAAGGCGCTCATGCCGCCCATGGAATTACCAATCAGGGTGTCGAGCCGCTCGATGCCCAATGATTTCAGCAAGTGCGCGGCGGCTTCTGCGCCGTCCTCGATCGACAAGTCTGGAAAGCCCAAGCGATACGGCTCGCCGGAGCGCGGATCGATCGATCCAGCTCCGGTGGAGCCTTTGCAGCTGCCCAGAGGGTTCACGCAGATCACAAACCATCGGCGGGTATCGATAGGCTTGTCTGGGCCGACCATGTCTTCCCACCAGCCGGCCTCCGGGTTGCCCGCATTGCGTGCTGCGTGAGCGTTGGGCGAGAGCCCCGGCAGGATCAGCACCGCATTGCTGCGTTCGGCGTTCAACTCACCCCAGGTTTCAAACGCCAAGCGCGCACCGATCAGCGCTTCGCCGCGACGCATGGCGAAGGGTGAGGGCAGGTCGACGAAACGAGTGCCCGGGGGGATGAATTCGGTCATGGAAGGCGAGCTCAGGGGCCGAATGTGGGCGCGCGTGCAGCGTCCGTTGGCGTGTCACTTGGGGCCAGCGTCAGTGCGATCGGTGCAGTCGCGTTGGCAAGCTCCACGACGACGGGCTCGGCCACCAAATCACCGGCTTCCGGCTGCACTGAACCAGAGCGTGCATAGCGCGCTGAAACACTAATGCGCGGCGTGGCTGAGAGTTTGGCGGAAGGCATCAGGCTGTCCGAGTCGCTCAACTGCACTTGCAAGGGGAACTGCGGGCGGGCAATGCGCTGCGCTGCAACGGGTGGGCCCGCAGCCACATCGGCATTGCGAGCAAAGATAAAGAGCACCGCCTGCTCAGGCATAGCAGCCACTGCAGCGGGGTCGGCGTTAAGCGTGAGTGCAAGGGTGTTGCCCTGTGTCGCAGGGCTTGAGATTGATGGCGCTACTGCGACATCGCTCATCGGGGGCATGCCCGCTGCTTCGCGCGCGCCCACAATCTGTTCGCGAAGCGCTTCTGCGGTGGCAGCGTCCACCTGCGGCAACAGCGCCTCCCAGCGTTGTACCGCGCCTGCAGCGTCTCCTGCTTGAAGCGCTGCAATGCCACGAAACCACAGGCCGCGTTGATGATTGGGCACTTTGCCCAAGGCCTGATCCAACAAGGTGGTGGCTTCAGCACTAAAGCGTCGATCGGCCTCGGCCAAGGACAGGGCTTCTGCCGTTTCCACCAGCAAATCCGGTTCTTCCGGCGAAAGGGCCTTGGCCCTCAGGAAGGCATCGCGGGCGGCCGCAAACTGCTTCAGCGCGGCGTCGATGTTGCCGGCCATGGCCGAATCGCGCCCCTGATTCTTGAGCGTGCGGCCAAGCAAGACCCAGCCTTCGAGATTGTCGGGCTCATCGGCCAAGCGCCGCTGAAGTTGTGCGATGGCGTCTTCGATGCTGGCGGGCATGGTGCGGTTCGCCGGATCCAACGCCGCAGGCGTGCCCTTGGCGTAGTACAGCCCTGCGGCACCCAAAGGCACGATCAGAACCATCGCTAAGGCGGTGCGCCGTGCGCCTGACCAAAGCGCCGGGAGAATGAAGGCCAGACTCAGCGCGACCAATGCAGCAGCAGCAAGAACGAATGAACTCACGGAAAGTCTCTGAGAAAAAGGGGCATTACCACTCTTGCCGGTCGTCGCTTTGCACGATGTTTTGAGCGGCAGCGGCGTTGCGTCGAACGATGACCACGATTACGCCGGCACCCACTAAAAGCAGCACAAAAGGCCCAAACCACAGGGCCCAAGTCACCGGTTCAACGCGCGGGCGATACAGGATGAATTCCCCATAGCGCGCAACAAAGTAGTCGTTGATCTCGCGGTCGGTTTTTCCTTCGCGGATCAGCGTGAGCACCTGTAAGCGCAAATCATCGGCCACGCCGGCGGGTGAGTCGGCCAGGCTCTGGTTTTGGCACATCACGCAGCGCAACTCTTTGGCCAAGGCGCGGTAACGCTGCTCTTCCTCGGCACTTTGGAACTCTTTGGGATGCAGCGCGAAAGCCAAAGAAGCAAAGCACGCCAGTGCCAAGCTCAGCACGGTGGCGAAGATGCGCGCAGTTTTCCGTGTCATGGCGTGCTCTCGATGGCGGCCAACAGCGGCCACAGTTCGTCCTCAACCACTTCGGGAGTCACTGGCCCCACGT
>JAIXVL010000044.1 GCA_027483045.1 Lysobacteraceae bacterium | reverse complement strand
GCCTGCCCAGAGAAACGGGCTACCGATCCTTTGCTGGTGCGAACCTCCACGCAACAGGTCTTGCCCAGGAGATCTGCTTCTGCGATGTCGCCCCGATCTGCAACGGCGACAACGTTAAGGACGTAATCTTCGCCCAATCGCTCGACGGCCTCCATGGCCTGAAATCGAAGCACCTGCTGCCCAACCGGGGAAATCAGGTTGACAGCGGATTTCGACAACATTCCCGACCTCCTGTCTTTGCCGCAGCGCGCTTGCAAGGTATAGGTTTGCCAAATAACTTTAGCGATGTTGTCCGATGATTGGCAACACCACGCGACGAGAATCTCCCCACCGCTTTCGAGTGAAGACTTTTAAGATGCCTGAAGCACCCGGCCATCCTGATCCCACAGGGACGGAAACGGCAGCGAGCGACGCCACGCAAGCGGTCGATCGCATGTCGAATCTTCTCGCAAGGATCGAAGAACTCCCACCCCACCAAGCGCTTCGGCAGGCAGTTCGCATTATTGAGGAAGGCTCGGCCACTAAAGCCGATGAAAACCTCGAGCTAGCCATTCGTCTCGGCCGGGAGTGGCTGAATCGTCCGCAAGAACCCACCAGACTGAAGGCACTCAGCGCCGCAGAGCATCTGGAGTACTCGGGTATTGCCGGCTGGCTGTTGGCTGCAGTGGCCTGGACCCGAGGGTCTATGGCGGACCCCCGGGTCGCCGACGTCCCCGTTCCGCACGGCCTGTCCAGCAAAGCGAGCGCCGCTGCCGCCGCAGAGTGCCTATGCGGCATCGAAGATGAAGACGCGCGTGATAAGGCCGTTGGGCGTGCCATTGAGCAGCTCCCTGCCGAGTCGAAGGAGTGATCCATGCGCCCGGTAGCGAGAATCTCGGACATGCATGCTTGTCCGATGGTTGACGGGCTGAAGCCCCATGTCGGGGGGCCCGTTCTCTCATCGGGCGCGCCGCACGTGCTGGCCGCGGGTCTACCGATTGCAACGGTCGGGAGCCCCTGCCTGTGCATGGGCCCCACCGACATCATCGCCTTGGGAAGTAGCAAGGTGCTCGCCGGCGGTCGGCCGGTAGCACGTATCGGGGATATGACCGCTCATGGCGGCCTGTTGACCAGTGGAGCCCCGAAGGTTCTTGTGGGCGGGTGAATCAAGCGCTGGTCAGATTAGGAGTCAGGGCCAAGCTTTTCGATCACCGCATCGGCGAAAGACTCGGCCCTGATCGCCCAGTTGCTCCACTGGGATGACCCATCAACCCCTCACCCGGACGTCGGCCCAGTCGCCCTGCTTCCAGCATCGCGTCTACCGAACCATAGCCAAGCCCTTTCGCCATCAATTCAAACTGGCGCTTGGCATGCAACTCGAGAAGGTGTTGGTGAACGAGGAAGGTCTGCACATGATCGGAGGCGACCTGACTCGGTGCCATGACGGACGCCATGCACATCACGGGCGCAGAAACAGTGCCTGCCGCCTTGACGGCTCCCGAGGCGAAGCGCTCGACAACGCGTCGCCAGCGCCGCTGGTTACGCGTGGCTGCATAGCCCGCGCGCCGCCAAGCACGCTCGACTCGGCTCGCCATACGCTTCCACAAGGCCTCCGACGCCACATCGACAGCCTTTTCACCCGACCACGTTGCAAGCCCCACCCAACCCTCGCTGTACATGTCGCGCCCCAGCTCGTACACCTCCGACGCAAGGGCAGCAAAATCCCCAACCGCTCCCAGACCTTTGGCCACCCCAAGGCATCCCACCGCGATCTCCGCCACTGACGGGTCGCCAGGAAGGATGGTGATCAGGTCCTCGCGCTGACGGGGGCTGAGGCGCAGGCGCCAGTGCTGGTAAGCACGCAGATACCGCTTGAACGCGGCCTCGAGCTCCACCGTCCCGCTGGCGCGCTGGATGTCCTGCGAGAACCGACTCTGGGCTAGGAATACCGGGACCGGCAGTCGAGCCAGTGAATCGTCAGTCATCGCGAAATACCTCCACCGATCGCCCGTTCGGCAGCGTGATGACGATGGGAAGAGTGGCTGAGATTGGAACCCAGGCAGTCGCGACATCGGTGAAGTGGCAGAGCCGCCCGCCCGTGGCCTCTTGAGCGGACACAGAAGGCGTCCGAAAACGAATTGCCCTGATGGTGGCAAGCAACGCACACCCACTGGGTGACCCCGAGTTGGGCTGGGCGGCCGATCACGCCCGACGCGCAGCTCTCCGCTGCGCCGCCAGCACATCAAGCGCCGCCTGCCGGGACAAGGCCGGCTGGGCCTTCCGAAGCGAGCCAACCAGCAGCCTCAGTTCTGGGTCGGAAACCGACTGACCCGAAGCAAACTTGCGCTGAAGCCAAGCGGGGGCACCCTCACAAACACGGGCGCCGACCGCATTGCCGAGCGCCGCACCTGCGGCGCCCAGAATGGGCAGACCCAAGGCGCCCAGCCCCAACGAAGCCGCAGCGCCGGCAGAACCCACCATCAGCCCCGCAGCAGCACCACCTGCGGTGAGCGCAGCGCGACAGAATCGGTAGCTGTCCGTCGACTTCTCGTCGCCGGTGAAATCCTCAGACAACTCGCGCTCGAACAAAAACCGGTCAGACATCGCTGCCTCCACGTAAGGCTTGAGCCACCCAAAAGAGTCGCAACCTGAGATAACGCAGAAGGCCCGGAACCGGGCCTTCTGCTTGCCTAAATCAGACCGCGTTGCGAACGATCAGAGGAAGATAACGACAGAGGCCACCACATCTCGGCTGCCGTCTGCAAAGTCACCGGCAAGATCAAAGCCTACATTCTCGGCGGCGTAACCAAAACCCAACGTGCGATGCGAGCGCCGCCCTTGCCCAGGAAACAACTGCGACCAGATGGTCTCCGCGTTAGCCCGCGCCCCCACCACACCCACCCTGCGACTATGGAACGCGGTGGGATCAGACTCGCTCCAATAACCGGCGCGAAGCAGAATCGTCCCCGCGTCAAGAGGGATCGAATACTCAGCCCCAAGGCGGTAATCGGTACCGTCCTTCGCCACAATGTTTGCTGCGACATCTATGGTGGTGCCACTGTCCGAAACACCAACGGTAGGCCTCAACGCCTCCGGAATCCTTGTCACGTCATCGACTCGCTCCGAGTGGCGAATGCGAGAGACATCGAAGGCGAAGGTCAGGCTGTCAGTTGCTTTCCATCCCGCACCCACAGTGAATGCAGACGGCACGATCGTGCTGATGGGGTTCCGGGCCGGAATGGGATTGTTGACAAGCCTAAAAGTCGACTCGCCAGCAAACTCCAACTGTGATCGATAAGTGAAGCCTAGAGAGAAGCTATCCGATACGCTTACGTGAGTACCGAGATTGAAGCCTGTGTCGGCATCCGACGTATTGTCAACGTACGAACCAGCGCCCACCAAAGTAAAGCTAGCGTCGTAATTCCTCTTTGCTTGGAAGGCTGCAGCGCCGACTCGAACCTTCTCCCCAATCTGGGCAGCGCCGCTAACGCCGAAATACCTATCCTGCAAACTGGCGTCCGAGATCTGCGCAAAAAAATTGGTTCCCGCAGCAGGTTGCCGTACGGTGCTCACACTGCCGTCGAAGTTCGAGAGCGAACCATAAAAAAAGCCCAGTCCGAAGCGGCGACTCTCAAAAGGAATAGCCAGACTGGCGAAGGAGACATCGGTTTGATCAGACTCCGTTCTCACACCCAGCGGAAGAGCCGGGGCAAACTCTGGGGAAGCCGTCCTATTGCGAACCTCAAGCGTCACTTCCTTCTGAGGGAGAAGCAGGATGCCGGCTGGATTCAGGAAAGTTGCGCTCGAGTCGTCAGACAATCCAACGAAAGCGCCTCCCATACCTGCCGAGCGCGCACCCGGGCTACCGTAACTGGTGCGCGTCACGGTCGTGGCAGGAGTGTCAACTGCAAACACCTCCTGCGGAAGCGCAGCGAGGCCCAGCACAATGGAGAGAGAAAGGGTGGAGATGGGGCGCAGCGCCCCCTTTGGTTTCATCATCATGGTGCGCATATTCAGGAAACACTCCGTTGTTTGACGACTGCACGAAAAAACTAAGTTTAGGCTGTGACAATTGCAAGCGGCCTTTGCAAACATCTGTCAACCATTGAGTAATCGGCGCTGTCGGGGCGAGGCCAAGGGCAGCCAGCGCGGCATCGCGCCCAGCCGAGCGGCTTCGTTGATGCGGCCTCTGGCTCGCTGGACAAGGGCACTCGGAAGCTCCGGGTTTTCCCTCGCGGCCTGCCGAGTCTCGGCCAAAGCCTCGAGGATCAGGACCCACTGGCGTGCGCGGACTGAAGCCACCGTTTGGCGACGCAACTCCGCAGCCGCCAGGTCGCCAGTGGCATACCGTTGCACCAAGCGCCGCACGGCATCGCGCTCGCGAG
>JAIXVL010000179.1 GCA_027483045.1 Lysobacteraceae bacterium | reverse complement strand
GCCGCGCAAGCCCACGTCGATGTGCTGTATCGCGACCAAGCGGCATGGAATGCCTGCGCGCTTCGCAACATTTCAGGCATGGGCTTCTTCTCGACCGACCGCACTGTGGCCGAGTACGCGCAGAACGTCTGGGCTCAGCAAGCGCGCGCGCGCACTTCAGCATCCAATGCTTGATGCACATGACGTTGCCGCCCTGCTTGCGGCCCGTCATGCCGATCCGTTTGCCGTGCTCGGCTTGCACGCCGAAGCCGATGGGCGCCTGTGCTTGCGCGCCCTGCTGCCTGGCGCATCACACGTCGCGGTCATAGAGACCAGCAGCGGGAAGCGCGTCGCCGAACTGCAGGAACGCGAGGCCGGCTTCTTCGAAGCCAACATTCCTCGCCGTCGTAAGCGCTTCGACTACCGCCTGCAGGTGCAGTGGGCCAATGGCGAAGAGGGCTGCTACGTCGATGCCTATGCATTCGGCCCGCAGATTGAAGAAGACCAGCTGCGCGCGTTTCATGAAAGTCGCGAAGCCCGGCCGCAGCATTTTCTCGGCGCGCATCCGTGCTGTATCGACGGCGTGGATGGCGTGCGCTTCGCCGTGTGGGCACCGAACGCAAAACGCGTCAGCGTGACCGGGCAGTTCAACGTGTGGGATGGCCGACGCCACCCCATGCGCCTTCGGCATTCGGCGGGTGTGTGGGAAATCTTCGTGCCGCATGCGGCGGTCGGCGATCTCTACAAATTCGAATTGGTGGGTGCCGATGGCGCACTGCACACCAAGTCCGATCCGTATGCCTTCGCCAGTGAATTGCGCCCCGGCACCGCCAGCCGCGTGGCCGCTGCTCGTGCGCCGCAGCCCTTGCCTGCTGGCCGTGCCGATGCCAATCGCCGCGATGCGGCCATCAGCGTGTACGAAGTTCACCCCGGATCCTGGCGGCGCAACACCGACGGCAGCTTCCTCGATTGGGATGCCATGGCCGCACAGTTGCCTGCCTATGCCGCCGATCTTGGTTTCACGCATGTCGAGTTGATGCCCATCACGGAGCACCCGTTTGATGGTTCTTGGGGCTACCAGACGCTCGGCCAATTCGCGCCGACCGCGCGCTTTGGCGAACCCGAAGGCTTTGCGCGCTTTGTGCAGGCCTGCCATGCACAGGGATTGGGCGTGTTGTTGGATTGGGTGCCTGCGCACTTTCCGAAAGACGCGCATGGTCTAGCGCGCTTTGATGGCACCGCGCTCTACGAGTACGCCGACCCACGCGAGGGCGAACACAAGGATTGGGGCACGCTGATCTACAACTTCGGGCGCACCGAAGTGCAGTCGTTCTTGATTGGCAGTGCTCTGCATTGGATTGAGCACTGGGGCATCGATGGCCTGCGCGTCGATGCCGTCGCGTCCATGC
The DNA here is from genome assembly GCA_027483045.1 of Lysobacteraceae bacterium. Lineage (GTDB taxonomy): Bacteria > Pseudomonadota > Gammaproteobacteria > Xanthomonadales > Xanthomonadaceae > Silanimonas. The sequence goes on along the minus strand of JAIXVL010000179.1, from coordinate 7,832 downwards.
TTTATCGCGACTATTCGCGCAACGCCGGCGAGTGGGTGCCCAACGCGCACGGCGGCCGCGAGAACCTCGAGGCCATCGCGCTTCTCCAACGCATCAACTGGCACGTCGGCAGCGACACGCCGGGCGCCATCACGCTTGCTGAAGAGTCCACCAGCTTCCCCGGCGTCTCGGCGCCCGTACACGCCGGGGGGCTGGGTTTTCACTACAAGTGGAATATGGGCTGGATGAACGACACGCTGAGCTATATGCACGAAGACCCCGTGCATCGACGCTGGCACCACGACAAGATGAGTTTTGGTCTGGTGTATGCGTTCAGCGAAAACTTCATGCTGCCGCTTTCACACGACGAAGTGGTGCATGGCAAAGGCGCGCTGCTGGGGAAAATGCCCGGCGATGACTGGCAACGCTTTGCCAATCTGCGTGCTTACTACGGCTTTATGTGGGGGCACCCCGGAAAGAAACTGCTGTTCATGGGGCAGGAGTTTGCGCAGCCCAATGAATGGCGCCACGACGAAGCCCTGCCTTGGCATTTGCTGGGCGACGCGCGTCACTCAGGCATTCAATCGCTCGTGCGCGATTTGAATGCTTTGTATCGCAGCACGCCAGCGCTACACCGGCTGGATTGCGATGCTGAAGGCTTCGAATGGTTGCGTGCCCACGATTCGGAGCAATCGACCTATGCCTGGCTGCGTCGCGATGGGCAGGGCGGGCGCGCCATCGTGGTGTGCAACTTCACGCCGGTGCCGCGCGAGGGCGTTCGCATCGGCTTGCCTGCAGACGCGGGCACACAATGGCGCGAAGCACTCAATACGGATTCGCGGCATTACGGCGGCACTGATGTGGGCAATGGCGGTGAAGTTCTGCGGGCCAACACGGGCCCCGCCGATGGCCATGCCACGTCCATCACCCTCACGTTGCCTCCGCTCGCCACCCTGGTGCTGCTTCCCGCATGAGCACCATGGCTGCAGCCCTTGCGCCGGCGCCCATCACGCTCAGTGAAGGCAGTTCCGCGCCGCTCGGTGCGCAAGTCTTTGCCGGCGGCGTGCAGTTTTCGGTTTTCTCTCAACGCGCCAAGCGCATCGAACTCTGCCTTTTCGATAGCAGCGGAACGCAGGAGCTGCATCGCCTGCCCATGCACAAGGGCGAAGACGGCGTGTTCCAAGGCTTTCTTCCCGATGTCGGTGTGGGAACGGTGTACGGCTATCGCGCGCACGGCCGTTATCAGCCGGAATCAGGCTACCGGTTCAATCCAAACAAGCTGCTGATCGACCCTTATGCGCGTGCGTTGGTCGGCCAATTCCAATGGCGGCCCGAGCACGCCGGTTACGCGGCGGCGCATCCGCAAGGCCGCCAACCCGATACACGCGACAACGCCCCATGGACGCTGAAAGCGCGCGTGACTGCGCCCGCCACTGCAGCCGCGCGCTCGCCGAAACACACACGCCGTCCGTTGCGCGACAGCGTGTTGTACGAACTGCATGTGAAGGGCTTCACCATGCAGTTACCCGGTGTGCCGGAGGCCTTGCGCGGCACCTTTGCCGGCCTCGCCTGTCCTGCGGCCATCGCGCATCTGAAGCGTCTCGGTGTGACCACGCTGTCCTTGCTTCCGGTCATGGAGTGCATCGACGAACAGCCGCTGGTGGAGCGCGGCTTGGTGAATTACTGGGGCTACAACACCATCGCGTTTTTCTGCCCTGCGCGGCGCTTGGCGGCGCAACCTGAAAACGCGATCGGTGAGTTCAAAGCCATGGTGGCCACGCTGCAGGCCGAAGGCTTCGATGTGCTGCTCGACATCGTGTTCAACCACAGCCCCGAAGGCGACAAGCACGGCCCGACCTTAAGTTTTCGCGGCCTCGACAACGCCAGTTGGTACCGCCTCGTGCCTGATGATCGCAGCCGCTACGAGAACATCAGTGGCTGCGGTAACACGCTGCGTTTGGCGCATCCGCGCGTAACCCAGTTCGCGCTGGACGTGATGCGCTACTGGGTGGAAGTGATGGGCGTGGATGGCTTCCGCTTCGATCTTGCACCTGTGCTCGGTCGCATGCGCCAGGGCTTTGATCCTTCCGCACCGTTTTTCGTGGCGCTCCGCCAAGACCCCACGCTCGCCAACGTGCATTGGGTGGCCGAGCCTTGGGATGCCGGGCACGAGGGCTATCAGGTCGGACGCTTTCCCGGTCGTTTCGCTGAGTGGAACGATCGCTTCCGCGACGCGGTGCGCGGCTACTGGCTGGGTCATGGCCCACACGGTCACCGCATTGAGCGCAGCGAATTCGCACGTCGATTCACCGCATCCAGTGATCTGTTTCAACACGGCCAACGCCGGCCCACCGCCAGCGTCAACTTCATCACTGCGCACGATGGCCGCACTTTGGCCGATGTGGTGTCGTTCGAGCATCGCCACAACATGGCCAATGGCGAAGGCAATCGCGATGGTCACGCGCACGAAGTCTGCGCCAACTTCGGCGTGGAAGGTCCGAGCGATGATCCGCAAGTGCGCGAAGCGCGCAGGCGTGTGCGGCGCGCCATGTTGGCCACCACGCTGCTCGCTCAGGGCACGCCCATGCTGTGCGCGGGCGACGAAGTGGGCAACAGCCAACAAGGCAACAACAACGCCTATTGCCAGGACAATCCCACCGGTTGGTTGGATTGGTCGGCCAGCGAAGGCGACGACACCGACCTTGTCGCTGCACTCATCGCCTTGCGTGCCAACGAAACCTACTTGCGCTATCCGCAATGGTTTGCGGCAGAGCCTGCCGAGGATGAGCCGTCGATTCGCTGGCTGCGCCCCGATGGCGGCGACATGCTCGTCGAGGATTGGCATGACACGCGCACAGGCGCGTTTGCTTGCCAACTGCGCGCGGCAGGTGCCGCAGCACCGCGCGGCGCGATTGTGTTCAATCCCGAGCCCTTCGATCTCGCCATCGATATTCCCGATGGCCCTTGGCAGATGTTGATCGAAACCTCAGGCAGCTTTCCTGCCGTGGCCTCCAGCGCCACACTGCCCGCCCCGCAAAACCCCTTCGAGGGCACCGTGTTGGTGCCTGCCCGCAGCCTCATGGTGCTGCGTCGTTTGCCTGCTGCTTCGGAGCCCAGCTGATGTTCAACCTCGACCAACGCGCCGCGGGCGTGCTGCTGCATGTCACTTCATTGCCCGGCCCGCACGGCATCGGCGATTTCGGCCCGGATGCCTTCAGGTTCGTCGATTGGCTAAAGGAGTCGGGGCAAACGATTTGGCAGTGGCTGCCGGTGAATCCGATCGGGCCCGGCAACTCGCCTTACCAGAGCGTCTCTGCGTTTGCCGGCAGCCCGCTGATGATCGCCATCGAAGGCCTCGTCGCGAACGGCTGGCTCAAGGCACCGACGCTTCCCGAGAGCGGCTTCGATGCCTACAAGGTCGATTTCGGCAAGGTCGTCGAATGGCGCAATGCTCAACTGCGCAAAGCCTATGCCGGCTACGTCGCGAAGAACGCGCCGGCAGAGCGCGCAGCGAAGGCCGAGTGGGCGAAGCAGGAAGCCTACTGGCTCGACGACTACGTGCTGTTCATGGCCTTGGAAACCGCGCATGGCGGGATGCCGTGGTGGACGTGGGCGCCGGCACTGCGCGACCGCGACGCACAAGCACTCGCCGCCGCGCGCATTGAGCACGCTGCTGAGATCGGCTACTGGACCTGGGTGCAGTGGTGCTTCGACACGCAGGCCGCAGCGCTGAAGAGTTACGCCAACGGGCAAGGCATCGCGGTGATGGGTGATCTCCCCATCTACATCGCGCATCACAGCGCCGACTGCTGGGCACGCCCCGATCTTTACCAACTCGACGCACAGGGACAGCCCACCGCAGTCGCCGGTTGCCCGCCGGACTCCATGGCGCCGACCGGCCAACGCTGGGGCAACCCGCTGTACCGCTGGGACCGGATGGCGAAGGAAGACTTCGCGTGGTGGAGTGATCGCGTGCGCCGCGCGCTTGGCCTTGCCGACGTGTTCCGCATCGATCATTTCCGCGGATTCGCGGGCTACTACGAGATCCCTGCGAGCTGTCCGACGGCCGAGGAAGGAAAGTGGGTTCCCGGCCCCGGCAAAGCCTTGTTCGATGCCATTGAGAAAGCGCTCGGTCCGCTGCCCATCGTTGCTGAAGACCTCGGCCTGATTACGCCCGACGTCATCGAACTGCGCGACGGCTGCGGCTTCCCCGGCATGACCATCCTGCAATTCGCCTTCGGCGGCGACGCCACCGACCCCTTCCTTCCGCACAACAGTGAGCGGGCGCGCGTGGCCTACACCGGCACGCACGACAACGACACCGTGCGCGGCTGGTGGAATTCAGCAACGCCGCGCGAGCGCCAATTCGCCGGCAGCTACCTGCCCGCGTCCGAGCACGACGTGCACTGGGCGATGGTCCGCGCCTGCGCGAACTCGGTCGCGAACTTCGCTGTGTTCCCGCTGCAGGACGTGCTCGGCCTCGACGCTGCGCACCGCATGAACATCCCCGGCACGATGGGCGACCACAACTGGAGCTGGCGCTTCACTTGGCCGATGATCGATGCCGATGCCAAACGCGTGCTCGGCCTCATCACCGCCACCAGCGGGCGCGGGCCGTGGGGCTTGAGCGGGGTGGGTTGAGCGCACCGCTCGCAAGGCGGCCGCTGCCGCGCTAAGGTCGCGCCACGTTTACCGGGGAGGGTGACGATGGCGACGACGATGGCGGGCGAACGCAAGGTGCCCGCGATGCAATCCGCGTGGGCTTGGTTCGCGCTGGGTCTCGCGGCCACGCTGGCTGGCTTCTGGCCCAGCTTCTTCTCGCGGCCTTTCGATAACGCGCTGCCACAGTTGCTGCACGGCATCGCGTGCACCGCCTGGCTCGCGCTGCTGCTCACGCAGGCTGCGCTTCACCGCACGCGTCGGCTGGCCCTGCACCGCACGCTCGGTTGGACCAGCGTGGTGCTGATGCCCCTCGTGCTCGCCACGGGCGCCTGGGTCCTGCACCTCATGCTGGTGGACGGCGGGCAGAGCAAGCTGCCGATGCCGCTCGCGCGCATGCTCGGCTTCATCGATGCCGGCACGCTGATCTTCCTTCTCGTGGCGTGGTCGCTGGGCATGGCGCGGCGCAAGCGCATGCCCGAACACGCACGCTGGATGGCGACCACCTTGATCGTCGTGCTGCCGCCCGCATTGTTCCGACTGGTCATGATCCTTGTGCCCGGCATCGCCGTGCCCACGGGCATGACGCTCGCCTACGGAGTCACCGCCGCCGCGGCCCTCGTGCCGTGGGTGCTCGACCACCGTGCCGGCCGCCGCCATGCGGCCTTCCCAGCCTGTTTTGTCTACGTGGTCGGCACGTACTTGGCCCTCGGCCCCGTCGGCGGATCGGCCACATGGATGCGCATCACGGAGTGGATCGCCGGACGTTGAGCAGCACCGCGCCGAGCAGCAGCACCAGCGCCACCACATCAATCCACACCACCCGTGCGATCAATGCGTTGTAGCCCCCTACACTCCAAGCGATCAGCAGAAAACTGCTGATGCTGATGAAACCGACAACCGCCGCCGCGGATCGCCATGCCGGCACGAAGGCCGCCGCCACCATCACGCCACCGACCATCGCAAACAGCACGGCGCGGTGTTGCAGCAGGATGAGAAGGTTCGGGTCGGTGATGGGCAGGCCGTAAAGACGCTGAAGCGAGGCAGCACCGAGAACGCCGGTCACCGGCAACAGGTGCACCAGCCCAACGAGCAGCCATAGCGCCGCGGAGAATGCTTTCATGGTGAAGAACTCCTGAGGGATCGACGATGGCGAATCCTAGGCCGCGGAGAACACCGGCGCTTCCAGAAACGTGCGCTTCACCGCGAGGTCAGTTGGTGGACGGGGGGCACGTCATCCTCTACATCGGCCCTGCATTTCCCATTGCTGCGCACCGCAACAGCGTGACGGTTCTGGCCTTCGGACTCGACGATGCATTCGAAGTGGCCGAGCATTTAGGTGAGCCACCAGGAACTGGCCGGCTTGCGCGCAGTGCGGTGATTCCCGCCGGCCAATGGCATCGATTGCACACGCCCGCCTCGACCATGGCCTTTCTTTACCTCGATGCCGGCGATCAGTCGTGGAGAAAACTTGCCGCCTCGGCCACACCGGGGCCGCGAGGATGTTCCATCGGCATTGCGGCTGAAGAAATAGCGCTGAATGTACTTCGTCGCCTGTGTGCACAGCCCCATGTACAACGCGTCGACTTCATCGCCCTGACGGCGTGTTTGGGAATCGAAGCGCCCCGCATGGATCGGAGGATCGAAGCCTCGTTGGCCCATCTGCGCTCAGACCCTAGCCTCACTCATCGCGTCAATGATCACGCGGCGCAAGCTGGGTTGTCGGTCTCGCAATTTCAGCGCCTCTTTACCCAGAGTACGGGCCTGCCTTGGCGTCGTTGGCGCCTGTGGCAACGCACGTCTTCGGCGGTGCGCGACATCATTGGCGGAGCCTCATTGACCGATGCCGCTCACACCGCGGGCTTTTCCAGCGGCGCGCATTTCAGCGACACCTTCAAGGCGATGTTCGGCATGCCGCCTTCCAACCTCAGCGCGATCGATCTAACGTGGACGGTCATCGACGTGCGACCATCCAGCCCATGAACAAAGAATTCGACCTCATCGTGTTTGGTGCCACCGGCTTTACCGGCCGCTTGGTGGCGGAGTATCTCCACGCAACCTATGGCGCCGCAGCGTCGGTGCGCTGGGCCATGGCCGGCCGCAGTGCCGCCAAGCTGGCGCAGATTCGCGATGAACTGGGCTTGCCGAGCGATCTGCCCTTGCTGGTCGCCGACGCCAGTGACGAAGCCGCGCTCGCTGCGCTCGTCAAGCGTACGAAGGTCGTCATCACCACCGTGGGGCCTTACCAGCAATTCGGTGAGCCACTCATTCGCGCCTGCGCCAATGCGGGCACCGACTACGTCGATCTCTGCGGCGAGCCGGGCTGGATGGCCAAGATGATTCCCGAGCTGGAGGCGCCCGCCAAAGCCAGCGGCGCGCGCATCGTGTTCTCGTGTGGCTTCGATTCGATTCCCTTCGACGTCGGTGTGGTGCACGCGCAGCACGAAGCGCAGCAACACTTCGGCGTGCCGCTCACGCGCGTGCATGGCCGCGTCAGCGTCATGAAGGGCACGTTCTCGGGCGGCACCGTGGCCAGCATGTTGGCCACGATGGAAGCCATCGGTCGCGACCGCAGCTTGATTCGCACCTTGAGCGATCCTTTTGCGCTGGTGCCCGGCTTCAAAGGCCCACGCCAACCGAATGACAACACCGCAGGCTTCGACGATCTAGCGAACGCGTGGACCGCACCGTTCGTGATGGCACCGATCAACACCAAGAACGTGCATCGCAGCCATGCACTGCTGGGTCATCCGTGGGGCGAAGCCTTCGTGTACAGCGAACGCATGCTCACTGGCGAAGGCCAGGGCGGCGAGAAGCGCGCGAAGTCGATGGCACGCAATTCCAAACTGCAAACCATGCTGCTGGCCTTTGCGCCCACGCGCGCATTGCTGCGGCGCTTTGCGCTGCCCAAGCCCGGCGAAGGCCCGAACAAACAACAGCGCGAGAAAGGCCGCTACGAAGTCTTGTTCTTCGGCGAAACCGCAGATGGGCGAAAGCTCACCACCAAGGTCACCGGCGACCGCGACCCGGGTTACGGCTCGACCTGCAAGATGATCAGCGAGGCCGCGCTGTGCATGGTGCACGACGTGGATCGAAGCGCGACGCCCGGCGGCGTGTGGACACCGGGCGCGGCCATGGGCATGGCCTTAGTGCCGCGCTTGCGCGAGAAGGCCGGCCTGACGTTTGGCGTCGTG
>JAIXVL010000056.1 GCA_027483045.1 Lysobacteraceae bacterium | reverse complement strand
GGCCTTCGGCATCCAACACCACGGCCAAGGGATTGCCGGCGCCGCAGCGCTCGGAAAACACATCGAGGTGGGAAAAACGCCGATTCACCACGTGAAATCACCCTCAATGACGGTTCGCGTTTGGCCGCCAATCCACACCTCGCCGCCGGCATCGACATTGATTTCCACGATGCCATCGCGGCCCACCTCACGGCCTTGCGAGGAGAGGAAGGAAGAAGACGGCAGCGCGCCGTTGGCATGCAACCAAGCCGCGATGGCGGCATTGGCGCTGCCGGTGACCGGGTCTTCGGGAATGCCATCGGCGGGAACAAAGGCGCGCACAACAAGAGCGTAGGGCTGTGCGACGCAGCGCGCGAAAACGGCCACGCCGACAGCGCCCGTTGCGATTGTCGCGTTCGCCATGGCGTCCAGGTGTGGGGCAACGCCGCGGACGCCGGCCTCATCGGCCAACTCAATGCACCACCAACGCGGGCCGTTGTCGATCAACGCGGCCCGCAGCGCTCCAAACTGCGCGCCTTGAAGACTGGCCAGAATGGCGGTGGCATCGGCCTGTCGTTCCGTGCCGCGTGGTGCACGAACATGCAGGCGCCTCGAGGTGCCGTCACCGTCCACGCGTAAGGGCAGCAAGCCGGCGGCGCATTCCTGCACCAACTGGCCATGGCGCGCCAAAACAAGTCCGCGTTCGAGAACGGCATGGGCAGTGCCCACGCTGGGGTGGCCGGCAAAGGGCAGTTCCTGCTTGGGCGTAAAAATGCGAAGCCGGTAATCGGCGCTGCTTTGTGTGGCGGGCAGGACAAACGTGGTCTCGGAAAGGTTGAGCCACGCGGCAATCCCTTGCATCGCGGCGGTGTCCAAACCTTCCGCGTTGAACACCACGCCGAGCGGATTGCCGCGGCCGGGCTGATCGGCAAACACGTCCAATTGCATGAAATAGCGATTTGTCATGGCGACAAGTGTCCTTCGTGCCGGCGTTTCTCCACAAGCCGAGCGGCCTGCGCGTTATTCTTGTGGCGCCCCCGGTTCCGGCGGGCATTCCCTCTCTACTGTATGGCCTTGCGAGGTGCCAACCCCGATGAATTCGTCCGTCCCTGCGTTCGCTAATGATTGGATCGTCCTCAAGTTTGGGGGCACCAGCGTTTCGAAAAAATCGCGTTGGGACACCATCGGAAAACTGATGCGTCAGCGCGCCGAGCAAGAGGGCGCGCGGGTTCTGGTCGTGGTTTCGGCACTGTCCGGCGTGACCAACGCCTTGCAGGCCTTGATTGACGGGCATGCCGATGCCGAAGGGCGTGTGGCGAAGGTGCAGGCGCTGATCGAGCGCCACGCGGCATTTGCGGCAGAGCTGGGCCTAGATACGCAGGCGGTCCTTGGCCGGCGATTTGCCGAGTTGAATGCGCTCGCCGTCGATGCACGTGCCGAACACGCTGAGCTGGATTGGCAAGCTGAAGTTCTTGCACAAGGCGAGTTGCTCTCGTCCACGTTAGGCGTAGCGTATTTGGGTACGCAGGGCATGGCGCTGGCGTGGTGGGATGCGCGCGAGGCCATGAACGCGATTGCCCAACCCAATGCCAGCGCATGGGCGCAAAGGCTCTCGGTGTCTTGCGACTTCGAGCATGCCGGCGCGCGCGCGGCACTGCTGGCGCGCCCCGACCGTTTCGCGATTACCCAGGGCTTTATTGCCCGTGCTGCCGATGGCGGCACCGCGATTCTCGGACGAGGCGGCTCGGACACGTCCGCGGCTTACTTTGGTGCGTTGATGAGGGCGCGCCGCGTCGAAATCTGGACCGATGTGCCGGGCATGTTCAGCGCGAATCCGCGTCAAGTACCGGACGCGCGTTTGCTCTCGCGGCTCGATTTTTCGGAAGCGCAGGAAATCGCCACCACCGGCGCCAAAGTGCTGCATCCGCGCTGCATTACGCCCTGTCGCGAGGCGGGTGTGCCCATGTGGATTCGCGACACCGAGCGCCCCGATTTGGCGGGGACGGTGATTGATGGCAATGCGGCAGCGGTGGCGGGCGTCAAAGCCATCAGCGCGCGGCGCGGCATCGTGCTGGTGTCGATGGAAACGGTGGGCATGTGGCAGCAAGTCGGCTTCCTGGCCGATGTGTTTGATTGCTTCCGCACGCATGGCCTGTCGGTGGACTTGATCGGTTCCTCCGAGACCAATGTCACCGTGTCGCTCGACCCGAGCGACAACCTGGTGAGCACCAATGTTCTCGATGCGCTCTGCCGCGACCTCGAGCGCTTCTGCCGCGTGAAGGTGATTGCGCCGTGTTCGTCGATCACCTTGGTCGGCCGCGGCATGCGGTCGCGGCTGCACCGGCTCACCGATGTGCTGGCGACCTTTGGGCGCGAGCGTGTGCACTTGATCTCGCAAAGCTCGAACGACCTCAACCTCACCTTTGTCGTGGATGAGGCCGTGGCCGAAGGCCTGTTGCCCACCTTGCACGCCTTGTTGATTGGTTCGAATGCCATGCCGGTGGATGAAACGGCCGTGTTTGGGCCCAGTTGGCGCGAGTTGGATGGGCCGCGAGCTCCGCGTCCCACCTGGTGGCAGAGCAAGGCGAGCGCGTTGTTGGCCTTGGCGAAAGCCGGCACGCCCACGTACGCGTATCACTTGCCCACGGTGCGCGAGCGAGCGCGTCAGCTAAAGGCGCTTGCCGCGGTTGACCGCGCACACTACGCACTGAAGGCCAATCCACACCCGGCCATCCTTCGGGTCATCGAGTCAGAAGGTTTGGGTTTCGAGTGCGTGTCTTTGGCTGAAGTGGAGCATGTATTTGCGGTGATTCCCGGCATCGATCCGCAACGCATTTTGTTTACGCCCAGTTTTGCGCCGCGCGTCGAGTTCGAACGCAGCTTCGACTTAGGTGTGCGCGTCACGCTCGATAACCCAGCGCTGCTGCAGGCATGGCCGGAGGTGTTCCGGTCACGCAGCTTCATTCTTCGTGTGGATCCCGGCTTCGGCTCGGGCCATCACGACAAGGTCAAGACGGGCGGCAAGGAAGCCAAATTCGGCATGCCTTTGGATGCCGTGCCCGGCGCTGCGCAAGCGGCAAAAAACTTGGGTGCGCGCATTGTTGGCCTGCATTCGCACATCGGCAGCGGCATTTTTGAAGCCAACCACTGGCGCGAGGTGTATGCGCGTTTGGCCCACGCGGCTGAGATCATCGGAACGGTCGAAAGCATTGATGTGGGCGGTGGCATTGGCATTCCCTATCAGGCCGATGCTGAGCCTTTCGATATGACGGCATTCTCTGCCGTGCTGGCCGAGATGAAGGCGGTATTCCCGCAGTACGCGCTGTGGATCGAGCCAGGCCGCTTCTTGGTGGCGGAATGCGGCGTGTTGCTCACGCATGTCACGTCCATCATGGACAAGCAGGGTGTGCGTCGCGTGGGCTTGGATGCCGGCATGAATGCGCTGATGCGCCCAGCGCTTTACAACGCTTGGCACGAGATCGTGAATCTTTCGCGCCTTGATGCAGTGCCTGGGCCACCAGTGGATGTGGTGGGCCCCATTTGTGAAACCGGCGATGTGTTGGGCCGCCGTCGCCGTTTGCCTGAAGCGACCGCTGAAGGCGACGTGGTGCTACTTGCCGATTCCGGCGCCTACGGCATGGTCATGGCCAGCCGCTACAACCTGCGCGCGTTGCCCGCCGAGGAGATTCTGGAATGAGCGACTGGATGTTTGATCGCGGACAGATCCGCGCCTTCCACTTCAAACGACGCAGCATCGATTTGAACACCGGCGAGATTCAGCTGGTGTACGCCTTCGACCAAGGCCCCGATTTGGTTGAGCGCATCGTGATTCCGGGTGCGCCGTTTTCGGTGAGCGCGCCCATGAATGCCGCCATTGATTCCGCTCTGCGCTTGCTGCATTTGCTCGCCGGGGTGAGCTACTACAAAGCGGCAGCACCATCCGTTCTTGCGGTGGAAGAAGGGTCGCTGGACGACGCGACCGCAGCGTTTGTGGCCAGCGTGTACGAAAACGGTTTGGGCGAGTTCGCCTACCGCAACGGCTTGAGCCTGCGCGGGCATTTGCAGTGGCCGAAGGGTGCTGAGCCTCGTGCTGTCGCACCTGCGTTAGGCCTTGCATCGAAAGCCTTGGTCGCCATTGGCGGCGGCAAAGACTCGCTCGTGTCCATTGAGGCCTTGAGGGCCATGGGCACGGCACCGACTGTCACATGGATCGGAAGTTCGCCCTTGATTCGCGCCTGTGCCGAACGCACCGGTCTTGCCACGCTCAACATCACCCGAACACTGGCGCCGGAGTTGTTTGCCTTCAATCGTGCGGGGGCTTTGAACGGCCACATCCCGGTGACCGCGGTGAACTCGGCCATTCTGCTCGTTGCAGCCTTGCTGACCGGCCATGGCAGTGTGGTCTTCTCCAACGAGCATTCGGCTAGCTATGGCAGCACCATTCCCGGCACCGGTGAGGTGAACCACCAGTGGTCGAAAGGCTGGGCTTTCGAGCATGACTTCGCAGCGCTGGTGCGTGCACAGATGGCGGCTGATTTCGACTATGTTTCCTTGCTACGCCCGTGGTCCGAGCTGGCCATTGCACGGCAGTTCGCGCGCTTGGATCACTACGACGCGCATTTCTCGAGCTGCAATCGCAATTTCCACATCTTGGGCGAGAAGCCCACGCAGCGCTGGTGCGGGCAATGCCCGAAGTGTCACTTCGTGTTCTTGGCCTTGGCTCCCTTCATGCCGAAGCCGCGATTGCTCGCCATTTTCGGTCGCAATTTGCTCGATGACGCCGCGTTGGCGGCAGACTTTGATGCACTGCTCGAGATTGAAGGCCATAAGCCCTTCGAATGCGTGGGCGAGGGTCGCGAGTCGCGCGCGGCGATGGCGGCATTGGCGGCCAGCCCGAGCTGGCGCGAGGATGCCTTGGTGGCCAGGTTCGCTGCGACGCAGCAGCCCGCGCTCGATCCAGCTACGCTTCGCTTGGAGCCGTTGCTCGCCCCGCAAGGCGAGCACGGTTTGGGCAAAGCGCGGATGGAGGCCATGAGTGCGCATTTCGGAGCTTGACGGAAAAAAGGTCGCGATCTGGGGCTATGGCCGCGAAGGCCGAGCCGCGTTGGCCGCTTTGCGTTGGCGCTTGCCGGGCCGGCCACTCACTGTCTTCTGCAAAGAGGACGAAGTGGCCGATCTGAAGGCGCATGAGGATCCCACTCTGGTGATCCGAACCGACGCGGATTCCGAAACGCTTTCCGCCTTCGATGTGGTCATCAAGTCACCGGGCATCAGCGCCTATTCCTCGCCCAAGGTGGATGCCGAGTTGAACGGCGTAACGTTCACCAGCGGCACGGCGCTTTGGTTTGAGGAAAACAGCGGTGCACACACGGTCTGTGTCACGGGCACCAAAGGAAAAAGCACCACCACGGCATTGATTGCGCATCTATTGCGCGCCGCTGGGGAACGCACCGCACTTGCGGGAAACATTGGTTTGCCGCTGCTTGAGTTGCTGGACGTGCAGCCGCCGCCGGATGTTTGGGCGATTGAGCTCTCCAGCTACCAAACCCGCGATGTTCAACGCCCCGCAGTTGCGGTCGTGCTCAATCTTTTTCCGGAACACTTGGATTGGCATGGCAGCGAAGCACGCTACTTTTCAGACAAGTTGTCGCTGATCACTGCGGCCAAGCCGGGCATTGCTTTGTTGAACGGCGAAGACGCACGCCTTGGCGCGCTCAACTTTGACCCCGGCATGAAGGTGCAGTGGTTCAACACCGATGAAGGTTGGCATGTGCGAGACCGTTGGATCATGCGTGGCGGTCGCGCCGTGATCGACGTGAAGTTCCTGCCTTTGCCCGGTCGCCACAACTGGGTCAACCTCTGCGCAGCGCTGGCAGCAGTGGAGGCGCTCGGCATTGATGCCGTGCCCTTGGCCGAAAGCATTGTGAACTTCGTTCCCTTGCCGCATCGCCTTCAGCGCATTGGCGAGCGCGATGGCTTGGTGTTCGTCAACGATTCGATCAGCACCACACCGCATGCGTCCATCGCTGCGCTCGATTGGAGCCCGGGGCGTGGCACCGCCATTCTGGTGGGCGGCTATGACCGCGGTCTGGATTGGGGAGTGTTTGCCGAACGTATTGCTGCCGATGCACCTACTGCAGTGATCACGATGGGGCAGAACGGACCTGCCATCTTTGAGCGCCTGAAGCCGATCGCTGCGTCGGCCAAGTTTGTACTTCGCGAATCAACCAGCATGGAAGAAGCCGTTCGCATGGCGTTGGAGGCTTTGGGAAGCCGCGGCACGGTCTTGCTCTCGCCGGGTGCACCCAGTTTCCCGCGCTACAAGGACTACGCCGAGCGTGGCAAGCACTTCGCGCAAGCAGCGGGTTTTGATCCCGACCTCATTAGCCAGATTCCCGGAATGGGTGTGCGCTAGGCGAGTCAAGGTCTTCCTCTCTGTGCAGTGTGTCGGCGTAGACTCGGCACACGCCCACCGAACGGAGATCCCCATGCGCCTTGTTCTTCTTGTGGCCGCCGTGGCTGCTTCCTTGCTTTGTTCCACCGTCTCGCACGCTGCGCCTGCGACGAAGCCGGTGAGTTGGACGGTGGGCGAAACCAGTTTTGACGGTGTCTTGGTTTACGACGATGCCAATGCCAACCCGCGCCCAGGTTTGTTGATGGTGCCGAACTGGTACGGCGTGAATGACCGTGCCATCGAGAAAGCGAAGACGATTGCTGGCGATGACTACGTGGTGTTGCTGGTCGATATGTATGGCCGCGGTGTGCGCCCCGATAACCCCGCCGATGCCGGCAAAGCAGCGGGTGCTGTGTATGCCGACCGAGCGGGCATGCGGGCGCGCATCAATGCCGCGCTTGGCGTGCTCAAGACCGCTGAAGGCGTGCCGCTCGCGCGCGAGCACGTGGGCGCCATTGGCTTCTGTTTCGGCGGTGCCACCGTTCTGGAGCTGGCGCGTAGCGGCGCTGACGTCGACGGCGTGGCCAGCTTCCACGGCAACCTCACCACGCCCTTACCCGCGCAAGCCGGCGGCTTGAAAACCCCGCTGCTGGTGATGAACGGTGCGGACGACAGCTTCGTGAAGCCGGAAGACATCACAGGCTTCGAGAAAGAAATGCGGGATGCCGGTGCCGATTGGCAATTCGTCAATTTTGGCGGCGCGGTTCACTGCTTCGCCGAGCCTGATGAAGACGGCGCGGTGATTGCCGGCTGCAAGTTCCACGAGCCGAGCTACCGCCGTTCGATGGCGATGATGCGAAGCTTCTTCGACGAGCGCTTTTCCGCTCAGTAAGTGCGCGACAGCGCGTAGTGCGCCAGACCTGCAAGGGCCTGGCGCGCTTCGCTTCCGGGTAGCGCGTTCAGTGCGTTGATGGCTGTATCGGCGTAGCGCTGTGCCATGGCACGGCTGTAGCGCAGGCTGCCGCAGTCATTGATCGCGGCGAGTACTTCCGGAAAGCCCGTGGTATCGCCATCGACCACGATCTGCTTCAGTCGCTGCTGCACGTCTGGAGCGCTGTGCGCCATGGCATGAATCAGCGGTAGCGTGGCTTTGCCTTCGGCGAGGTCATCGCCCAAGTTTTTGCCCAGCGTTGCCGCATCACCCGCGTAATCAAGGACGTCGTCAGCGATCTGGAAGGCATAGCCCAGTGCCATGCCGTAGTCGAACAATGCTTTTTCGCCAGCCGCGCCGATGGCGGCGAGGTGCCCGCCGAGCTGTGTGGCTGCCGCAAACAGCACGGCGGTCTTGCGTTCGATCACGCGCAGGTACGCGGCTTCATCGGTATCCGGGTTGCGCACGTGCAGCAACTGCAGGACCTCGCCTTCGGCGATGAGGTTCGTGGTGTCGGCCAAGACTTTCTGAATCTCGAGCGATTCCAGCTCGACCATGAGTTGGAAGGCGCGCGAGTACAGAAAATCGCCGACCAGCACACTCGCCGCGTTGCCGAAGGCCGCATTAGCGGTGGCCCGGCCGCGGCGCAGATCGGATTCGTCCACCACATCGTCGTGAAGCAGCGTGGCGGTATGAATGAACTCAACGACTGCCGCCAACTGATGGTGGGCGGTGCCGGAATAGCCCGCCGCCCGGGCCGCCAGCACCGTCAGCATGGGGCGCAGACGCTTGCCGCCCGCACCGATGATGTATTCGGCGACTTGATTGACCAGCACCACGTCCGAGGCAAGGCGCCGCCGAATCAGTGCATCGACGGCCGCCATGTCGTTGGCGGCCAAGGCTTGAATGGCCGGCAAGGGCAGGGAAATGGCGGCAGAGGGCTGGGCGACGGCGTGCATAGGGCTAAGTATAGAAGGCCGACCCCCTGCCGCGCCTTGTTCTCATGCGTGAAGGGGCAGTCTCCGACCCCGCGCCCGGCCGGGCTGGCATACTCTGCGACCACACTGAAACACAGCGGCCGGAGGACCCCATGGCGCGCGGCATCAATAAAGTCATACTCGTTGGCAATCTGGGTAACGACCCAGAAGTGCGCTACGCCCAGAGCGGTTCGGCCATCACCACGATCAGCGTGGCCACGTCCGAGAGCTGGAAGGACAAGGACGGCAACCCCCAAGAACGCACCGAGTGGCATCGGGTGAAGTTCTTCGGTCGTTTGGCCGAAATCGCTGGCGAATATCTGAAAAAGGGCTCGCAGGTCTACATCGAAGGCCAGCTCCGTACCGAGAAATACACGGACAAGAGCGGTGTCGAGAAGTACGCGACCGATATCGTGGCCAATGAGATGCAAATGCTGGGCGGCAAGCCCGGCGGCATGGGCGGCGGTGAAGGCGGTGAGCGTCCGGCACGCTCAGCAGGCGGCGGTGCTGGCTCTGGTGGCGGCGCGTCGCGCGGCGGCCCGCGCGGTGGCAGTGCCGGTGGCCAAGGCGGCGGTTACGGCGGTGGCCCGGGTGCTGGCGGTGGCTACGGCGGCAACCGTGGCGGCGGCTCGGCGCCCCCGCAAAGCAACGATCCCTTCCCGGATGACGATATTCCGTTCTAAACGGAAGGGAAGTTGCTGAGAAAGCTCACAGAGAGCCCCGCTTGCGCGGGGTTTTTTCTTGTTTCGCGTTGCTAGGATGTGCGCTCGCCGAAGAACGGCGCAAACAACCACTTTCTGGGGAGATCGCGGTTATGGGGGCTCATCGTTTTCCTGTACTGGCTTCGTTGATGTTCGCAGGCTGTGCCTGCGCAACGGAAGTGCCATTGGAGTACTTCAATAAGCACGCGCAGTACACCGCTGTTCGCATTTCTCCGAACGGTGAATATCTGGCGGCAACAGCACCTGTCGGAGACAAAGACGTTCTGGTCGTTCTGAGCATGGCCGACCTTAAGCCAATCAAGGTCAATCAACTCCCTGAAGAGAAAAGCATCGGTAGCTTCTTCTGGGCAGGCCCCGATCGGCTCATGTTCACAGCCTCGAGAAAGTTCGGCCAGTTTGCCCAGCCGATGGGGACCGGTGAGTGGTATGCCGTGAATGCCGACGGTAGCCGGCCAAGGGTACTGGTCACCTATGAAGGCACTACCGCGTCAGGCTCGATGAGCTATGGCCAAAGTGTCGGACCGCTAGCTGCCCTTCGCGAAGACTCGTCGAAAGTCCTTGTGCAGGTGTCTTATTCCTCCGAAAGCGAATCTGGCAATCGCTCCGCTGTCATGGAATTGGACACGTTCAGCGGGCGAATGAAGCGCTTGGTCCGTGCGCCGGCGCCGGGTTGCGCTTTTGTGCTTGATGCCGATGACAAACCTGCATTCGCGAACTGCATCGACAACACGCAGCGTGACTTCAACACTGAGCAGCATGGGCAGGTCTATCGCTACGTCGAAGGCGAGTGGACGAAGGTTCACGACTCCCGCACGCATGGGGATCGTTTGCGTGTCACGCATGTCGATCCGGACGGAACGGTTTATGCCGTTTCGCACAACAATCAGGCACCCGAGGTCTTCGGCACGTTACAGCCTGCTACCGGAGCGTTCACGCCGATCGATACGGATGAACGCGTCGATCTTATGGGCGAGATCATTGCGGCTGACGGCAAGACGCTTATCGGCGTTTCAAGAATGCCCGGTAAGCCCGAGGCGCGAATCGTTCGAAAGGAACACGCCGACGCAGTCTTGCTGGAGCAGCTTCAGGCTGCGTTCCCTGGTCAGTATGTGAGTTTTTCCGGCGCCACTCTTGATGGCAGCAAGATGGTCGTTTCGGTGGCAAGTGACCGAAATCCTGGTGAGTTCTACTTGTTCGACAAGTCCTCGGGGCAGGCGACTTTTCTGGTCGCCACGCGCAAGTGGATCGATCCCGAGCAAATGGCTGAAATGCGTCCGTTTACCTTCAAGGCTCGAGACGGCGTGACGCTTTCCGGGTATCTCACGATTCCGAAAGGGCGTGAGTTAAGCGACTTGCCGATGATTGTGAACCCTCATGGTGGCCCTCATGGCCCTCGTGATTTGTGGGGCTTCAACGCAGAAACGCAATTGTTCGCGAACCGTGGCTATCTCGTGCTTCAAGTGGATTTTCGAGGATCAGGCGGCTACGGCCGAGGCTTCGAAAGAATGGGGTATGGCGAGTGGGGCGGCACCATGCAAAACGATGTCACCGATGCCACGCGTTGGGCGATTGAACAGGGCTATGCCGACGAGAACAGGATCTGTGTTTACGGCGCGAGCTATGGGGCTTACGCGGCATTGATGGGGGTGGCGCGTGAGCCTGCCTTGTACCAGTGCGCCGTTGGCTATGTTGGCGTGTACGACCTTGCGCTGATGTACAAGGAGGGCGATGTTCGTGAATCTGAGACGGGCGGAAATTACTTGGAAAGCGTGATCGGAAAAGATCGCAGCAAGTTGGCTGAGCGATCACCTGCATCGCGCGCCGCCGATATCCGTGTCCCCGTCTTTCTCGCGGCTGGTGGACGTGATCGTCGCACTCCGCCCGAGCAGACAGAGGCAATGGCCGCAGCTTTGGAGAAGGCGGGGAATCCCGCGCGTGAAAACATTCTTGAGCCTCGCGAAGGTCATGGCTTTTACGACGTAGCGGCGAGAAACAACATTTACGGAAAGATGCTTGAATTCTTTGCAGACAACCTGAATTCGAGCCCCCGTACTGCCGAGGCTTCACGCCGTCTTGTTCCTGAACGTGACTTCCGGCAGGGGGCGCGCAATATGCCTCACGTATCATCAAGCCGTCTCACTGACCCCCGGTAATCCAATGTCCACTCGTACTTTTTTGTTGCTGGCCGCCGCGCTGGCGGCAGCCCCAGCTTTTTCGCAGGAAGCCCCTGCCGCTGCGCCTCGCGCGGGTGTCCCCAGCGTTGAGGATTTCCTGAAGCGTGACACCTTCGGAACGATCCAGATTTCGCCCACGGGCGAATACTTGGCGGCGACTGTGCCGATGGAAGATCGCACCAGCTTGGTCATCCTTCGTCGGTCCGATATGTCGCGGACCGGCTTCGTGACGCTGCCCGAGAAAACCCACGTTGCTGGTTTCAACTGGGTCAATCCCAATCGCATCCTGTTCTCGATCGGCGAGACGACCGGTGGCTTGGAAGCGCCGCGTCCGACGGGCGAGATTTTCGGCGTGAACGCCGATGGAAGTGGTCAGGGCGGCCCATTGATCGGATTCCGATCGCGCGGCGGCGCAATTGTTGCCGGCCGCCGAGCGGTGTTCGCAAGCATCATCGACACCATGCGGAATGAAGAAGATTTCGTCTTGGTATCGGCAGGTACGCCGGGTAGTCAGTTCACCGAAGTCTTGAAGATGAACGTGAACACGGGGCGCACGATTACCGTCGCACGCGCACCGGTTCGTCGCGCTGGTTTCGATACCGACAGTTCCAGTCAGGTGCGTTTTGCAGTCGGTGCGAACTCCGATAACCGCACGCAAACCTTCTACCGCGCGTCCGACGATGCCGAGTGGGAGCTGATTAATGATGAAGGCGTCACTGATCTGATCGTGACGCCGCTGGGCTTCAATTCGGATGGTTCAGTCGCTTACTTCTCTTCTGAGCAACCCGAAGGCCCCAACGCTGTGGTCGCTTTCGATACGAAGACCAAAGAGCAGAAGATTGTGATGCGTGACGACACGGTCGATCCGCTCACGGTGTTCACCTCTCCGGCCGACGGAGGCATCTACGCCGTGGCCTTTATGGACGGCAAGCCGCGCATTGAATACGTGGATCCGGCAAATCCGTTTGCGCAGGTGCACAAGGCGATTCAGGCGGGTGTGGCCGGCCAGGTGGTCTATCCGGCGTCGTGGTCGGCGGACGGTCGCTATGGTGTCTTCCTCGGTATCGCCGATCGCGTGCCCGGTGACTACTACCTGTTTGATCGTCAAGCCAACAAGCTGGACTACATGGTGAGCCGCGCCCGCTGGTTCAATCCTGAGCAATTGGCTGAAACACGGCCGGTGTCGTTTACTGCTCGCGATGGCTTGGTGATTCATGGCTATCTCACCATTCCGCGTGGCAGCGATGGCAAGGGTCTGCCGCTGATCGTGAATCCGCATGGTGGTCCGTTCGGACCCTACGACTCGTGGGGCTTTGACCCCGAGCGCCAACTGCTTGCTTCGCGCGGCTATGCCACGCTTCAGGTCAATTTCCGCGGCTCGGGCAACTACGGTCGCTCGCATCTGCGCAAGGGTTACCAGCAGTGGGGCGGCACGATGCAGGATGACCTGACCGATGCCACCAAGTGGGCCATCGCACAGGGCATTGCTCCCGCGGATCGCATCTGCATTTACGGGGCCAGCTACGGCGGTTACGCGGCGTTGATGGCTGTGGTGAAAGAACCCACGCTGTACCAGTGCGCTGTGGGCAATGTGGGCGTCTACGACATGCCATTGATGTTCGGCGCTGGCGACATTCCGGAGAGCATGGCGGGCCAGAACTTCCTCAAGGAAGCGCTGGGCACGACCTCGCTTGAATCGGTCTCCCCGACGCGTCAGGCGGAAAAGATTCAAGTGCCCGTTTACTTGATGGCAGGGCGTGAAGACGTCCGCGCTCCGCCGAAGCATACGGAGCTGATGTTTGACGCTCTAAAGGCCTTGGGCAAACCCGTTGAGATGAAGATTTACGAGGGCGAGGGACACGGCAATTACCTGCCCTCGAACCGAATTGATTTTGCCAACCGGCTGCTCGGCTTCTTCGCCGAACACATCGGAGGCAATGTCACGGTTGGTGACGCAGAAAATGCCAAGGGTGCAGGCGGCGCGCACTGAAGTCACAAGCCATTGCGGTAGTCCCATCAAGGGCAGTGCATTCGCACTGCCCTTGATGCTTTTGGGCCTTTCTTCGCGCATTCCTTGCGCCGTAAGGATGCCCAAGCATTTGACCTTTGGGGGTGGTCGCGACAAGAATCCGCCCACTCCCCCTGAATCAAGGATGTTCCATGTTCTCGCAAGGACGCTTTCTGGCCTTTCTTCTGGCCGTTTCCGCCGTGCCCGCGCTTTCAGCCGAGCCGGCCCCCTCAGCAACCACGGCGCTCGACCTGTTCGTTCGCGAACCACAGTTTCGAGACCTCGCGTTGTCCCCAAGCGGTGAGTACTTTGCAGCCACGGTGCCGCAGGGTGACAAGACGGTGCTTGCCGTTTTTCGCCGCTCCGATATGAAGGTGACGTCCGGTTTCAAAATGGACGGCAAAACGCATGTGAATGCCTTCTGGTGGGTGAGCCCGACCCGGCTGCTGCTGGAGGTGGGCGAAAAGATGGGCTCGCTGGAACAGCCGCGTCTGACCGGTGAGATCTATGCCGTTGACGCCGAAGGAGGGAATGCAGAGATTCTTGCCGGCCCGCGTAAAGGATTGTCAGAGGCGACAGGTCAGGCGACATTGATCAAGCCGCGAGATGACGGTCAGACCTTTGCCTTCATGGTCGATGATCTGGCTCAGGACGATGAGCACGTGATCATTTCGACACAGAGCGTGTACGCCTCGTCGGATGTTTTCACCCAAGCCGAGCGCATGGATGTGTCCAACGGCTCAAGGCGCGTCTTGGCCCGGGCGCCCGTCGCGCGCGCGCAGTTTGTCGCTGACCATAAAGGTGACATTCGTTTTGCCATGGGCGCTAACTCGCGCAATAGCGACATCACCTACTACCGGAAAGATGATGACTCTGACTGGGAGAAGTTGAACGATGAGGCCCAGACGGGCTTGATCGTGACGCCTCTTGGTTTCTCGGCCGACAACGCGATCGCTTATCTGCAAGTGAGCGCAGACAGTGGCCCCGACGTGATCGAATCGATGTCCGTCGCGACAGGCGAACGCAAGGTTCTGCTTAAGGATGCCGTCGCGGATCCGCACCACATCCTGGTTGATCCAGTGAGCCGAGCGCCCATTGGCGTGCGTTACATGGATGGCGCGAGTCGTACGGCGTTCTTTGAGCCAGAAAGCCCCGAGGCGCGTTCATGGCGGAGTTTGGAGGCGGCTTTCCCCGGCCACACCGTTGACTTGCGGAGTTCGACTTCGGACGGGCGCTTGCAATTGGTTGTGGCGAGTAATGACCGCAATCCGGGCCACTATTTCCTCTTTGATCGCGATGCTAAAAGCGCTGCGATTTTGGTCAGCGCCGCAGAATGGATCGATCCAGCGGTTATGGCCATGAAGAAGCCGATTGCCTTCAAGGCGCGTGACGGCTTACAGCTTCGCGGCTACTTGACGTTGCCCAACGGCAAAGAGTCGGCGAAGAACTTGCCCTTGATTCTCTTGCCGCACGGCGGGCCGTTCTTTGTGCGCGACGATTGGTCCTTCGAAGAGGAAGTGCAGTTGCTGGCATCGCAGGGCTATGCCGTTCTGCAAGTGAATTTCCGTGGATCTGCGGGTTTTGGCTCTGAGTTTGAGCAGCTGGGTGCGAAGCAATGGGGTCGCACCATGCAGGACGACCTGACCGATGCCACGAAATGGGCGATTAGCGAAGGCGTCGCTAACCCAGAGCGCATTTGCATCTACGGTTCAAGCTACGGGGCCTACGCGGCTTTGATGGGTGTTGCGAAAGAACCTGATCTGTATCGCTGCGCTGCAGGCAATGTGGGGGTGTATCAGCTCTCACTCATGTTTGCGGAAGGCGACGTGCAGCGCATGACTTGGGGGGAGAACTACCTCAAGGATTGGTTGGGCGAGGAAGGTCTCGATCAGATCTCGCCGACGAATTTGGCCGATCGCATCAAGGTACCTGTGTTCCTGGCGGCGGGCGGCGAAGACGAGAGAGCGCCGCCATCACACACGCGAGCCATGGAGCGAGCGCTGAAGGCTGCCGGCGTGCCTGTTCAGACCACGATTTATCCGACTGAGGGGCACGGCTACTTCGATATCGATAATCGCCGCGACTACTACCGTCGCTTGCTCGCATTCTTTAGTGAGCATTTGGGCGCCGCCACACCCCATTGATGCAGACGAGAAAGCCGCGCTTTCGGGAGCGGTCTACCAAAGAAAAGCGCAGCCTCACGGCTGCGCTTTTTTGTTACCGAACATTGGTTGGTTCAGCGCGTCAGTCGGTTCAAGAGCGGTGACGCAATGAACATCAGCACACCTGCCGCAAGACCAATCCACATCATCTGTGTGAAGAATGGGCCGTAAACGGCCAAGGCCTGCGCTGCACTGATGCTGCCATCGGCTGCAGGTGTAATCGCTGCAGCGGTGGCGAGTCGCCCGGCGATCATTTCGCCGAAGGCCGAGAACAGGAACCACGCGCCCATCATGGTGCTGACCACGCGCGGAATGGACAGCGCCGTCACCGCGGCTAGGCCGATAGGGCTCAAGACCATCTCGCCCAGCACCAGAACCACGTAGGCCAGAATCATCCACCAAAGGCTCACGAGGCCGTCGCTGCCGGGGTTGGCTGCCGCATAGGCCAGTACTCCGAAGGAGCCACCGCAAAACACGAGCGCCCACGCGAATTTGGCTGGGTAGCCGGGGTTCATTCCTGCCTTGTCCAAGCGCGGCCAAAGCCAAGCGAAAAGCGGGCTCATCGCAATGACGCACAGCGCACCGATTGCGGTGGTTTGGCCGGCGGTCCATTCGATGCCGAAGGTCGTGCGGTCCATGGCGCGTTCGGCCATCGTGACCCACGGGCCGTAGGTCATCTCATACAGGCCCCAGAACAGCGCGCTTACGGTCGTCAGCACCAGCAGCATGATCATCTTGCCGCGCGCGATGGCGTCGATGCCCGAAAACATCAGCCACGTGAACCACGCATACAGCAAGCCGCCAGCCACGACGGCCACCAGCTCTGTGAGTGTCACCTCATGCCCACCCAGGAGTGCATTGAGTGGGGCGAAGTCGATGCGGACCTGCAGCACCTGCCAAACCGCCACGACGCCAATCAGTGCCGTAATGTAAATGAGCCACTCGCGGCTGAGTCCGGCAAAGGCTGGCTGCGTGAGCAAGGCCGGATTGGCGGGTTCTGCTTGGCCGAGAAGGTGTTTCTGCCCCAGCACGAACTGCACCAAGCCGAGCCCCATCATGATGCCGCCCAGCGCGAAGCCATAGCCCCAGCCATAGGTTTCGCCCACGTACCCGACGATCAGCGAAGACATGAACGCGCCGACGTTGATGCCCATGTAGAAGATCGAAAACGCCGAGTCGCGTCGTGCGTCGTTCTCGGCGTAGAGGCGCCCGACAATCGTGGAGATGTTGGGCTTAAGAAAGCCTACGCCGACGGCGATTAGAGCCAGCGACGCGTACATCAGCTGGATGGCGAACTCGTCACGAATCCCGTCCTGAGCGGGCGTGCCCGTCATGGCCATGCCCAACTGCCCCAAGACCAATAAGGCGCCACCGAACAGCACCGCCTTGCGCATGCCCAGATAGCGGTCAGCCAACATGCCGCCCAGCAAGGGCAAGGCATAGGCCAGCCCCGCATAGGTGCCGAGGAGGATGTAGCCATCGGCATCGTCAAATCCGTGGTGCTTCACGAGATACAGCAGCAGCAGTGCCTTCATGCCGTAGAAGGCGAAGCGCTCCCACATCTCGGTGAGGAAACAGACAAACAGGCCTTTCGGATGGCCGAGGAACTCGGCGGGGGCGGTGGTTTGGTTCAACGGAGCAGCTCCGGCTTTCGGCGAGACCCTGAGTGTAGCCGTGAAGGCCGCGTCATGATGCGCGTCGGGCTTTGTGTGCTGGCCGGTCGTGAGGGCTCTGGGCGCGCTGCTACCATCCGCCTACTTTGGTCCTGCGGAAACGTCCATGCGTCGCACCTTGCTCGCTCTCTCCCTTTTGGCCCTCTCGTCGGCGGTTTCGGCTGCTGACGCCCCGCGCGGCTTCACGGCCAAAGACCTGGTCATGCTGGATCGCGTCTCGGCGCCGCAGTTTTCGCCCGACGGCGACTCCG
Organism: Lysobacteraceae bacterium; assembly: GCA_027483045.1. Taxonomy (GTDB): domain Bacteria; phylum Pseudomonadota; class Gammaproteobacteria; order Xanthomonadales; family Xanthomonadaceae; genus Silanimonas. The sequence goes on along the minus strand of JAIXVL010000056.1, from coordinate 303 downwards.
TGCTGTACGCGCTGCGGCAAACCAACTGGGAAGCGGATCGTGGCGTGGCGTCGCTTTGGGTCACCGATGCGAGCGGCGGAGCAGGAACGCGCCTGACGCCAGGAGGCATGTCGGGCTCTGGTGCTAAGTGGTCGCCGGATGGCGAGCAGGTGTTCTTCCTCAGCGCCAAGTCGGGCGCCATGCAGGTCTGGCGTGTCGCCGCATCGGGTGGCGAACCCGTGCAGGTGACGGACTATCCCTTGGACGTTGGGACCTTCCGCGTGTCGCCCGACGGCAAGGCCTTGGCCCTGAGCTTTGAGGTGT
>JAIXVL010000076.1 GCA_027483045.1 Lysobacteraceae bacterium | reverse complement strand
CGATCGAACAACTGCAGGCCGGCAAGTACCAGCCGCGCCAGCAATTTGATGGCGACAAACTCGACGAGTTGGCCGAATCCATCAAGGCGCAAGGCGTGATCCAGCCCATCCTTGTGCGTGCCACCGGCAAGGACCGCTACGAAATCATTGCCGGCGAGCGTCGCTGGCGTGCGGCATCGCGTGCCGGTCTGTCTGAAGTGCCAGTGGTGTTGCGCAAGGTCGACGACCGCGCGGTCATCGCCATGGCGCTCATCGAGAACATTCAGCGCGAAGACTTGAACCCGCTGGAAGAAGCGCAAGCACTGGCGCGCCTGATCGACGAATTCGCGCTCACCCACCAGCAGGCGGCCGAAGCCGTGGGTCGCTCGCGTGCGGCGGTGTCGAATCTTCTGCGCTTGCTCGAATTGCCCGATGCTGTGCGCGCGCTCGTCGATGCACGCAAGCTGGAAATGGGCCACGCCCGCGCCTTGCTCACCTTGGCGCCGCAAGCCGCTGTTGCTCTGGCGCAACAGGCCGCAGATGAAGGCTGGTCGGTGCGCGAAGTAGAACGCCGCGCGCACGAACTCGCCGCCGGAAAATTGCCCGAATCCAAACCCGCGAAGCCCGCGATCAAGCGCGATGCCGATGTGGCGCAACTGGAGCGCGAGCTCAGCGAGTTGCTTGGAGCGAAAGTGGAAGTGCAAGCGGGCCGCGGCGGCAAAGGCAAGTTGGTGCTGCACTACTTCGGCAACGAGACTCTCGACGGCATTCTTGAACGCCTGCGCGGCGCGCAGCACTGAGTACGTTTTTCATGACCGCACCTGAACTTTCTGTTGTCGTTCCCGCCTTCAACGAGCAAGGCAATGTGGGCCACTTGGTCGATGAGATTGCCGCTGCGCTTCGTGGCCGCATCGCCTTCGAGATGGTCTTCGTCAACGACAACTCGAAAGACGGCACCTTGGCGGAATTGCGCGAGGCGCAGAAGCGCCATCCCGAGCTGCGCGTGCTGAGCCACGAAACACAAAGCGGCCAGAGCACCGCAGTGCGCAATGGCATCAAGGCCGCGCGCGGCGCGTGGATTGCCACGCTCGATGGCGATGGCCAGAACGATCCGGCCGACATTCCCAAGCTTTTAGAAGAACGCAGCAAAGCGCCCGCAGATGTGAAGTGCTTTGCCGGCTGGCGCACCACGCGCAAAGACGATGCCGGCAAACGCATCAGCTCGAAGGTGGCGAATGCGGTGCGCTCGCGCCTGCTGCGCGATGCCACACCCGACACCGGTTGCGGATTGAAGTTGTTCGAGCGCGAGCTGTTTCTGGAGCTGCCCTACTTCGACCACATGCACCGTTACCTGCCCGCGCTGATGCAGCGTGCCGGTTGGCGCACCGTGAGCGTGCCGGTGAACCACCGTCCGCGTGGCGCAGGTGCATCGAAGTACACCAACTTCGGCCGTTTGATGGTGGCGTTTGCCGATCTGCAAGGCGTGGCTTGGCTGATCCGCCGCAGCAAGCGCACGGTCGTGCGCGAGTTCGACAAGGCTTAAGCGCCATGATGAATGAAGAGATTTTGTGGCTGAGCGGCACCGGCATCCACATCACGCCGTGGAAGCTGATTGGCTACACCGGCGCGCTGATGTTCGGCGGCCGCTGGTTGGTGCAGTTCATCGCCAGCAAGCGCAAAGGCCGACCGGTGATTCCGCGCTTGTTCTGGTACATGAGCATTGTCGGCAGCATCATGACCCTGAGTTACTTCCTGTTTTCAGCCAAACAGGATTCGGTGGGCGTGCTGCAGAACCTGTTTCCGACGTTTACTGCCTTCTACAGCCTGTGGCTCGACATCCAGCACCGCGGCTGGGACAAAACCCGCGCCGATCACGGCATGTCGCCCACCGTGGGCGAAGAGCCGGAGACACCGGCGACGCTCGAACGGCGATAGCAGCCTGAATTTCTGAATAAACCCTGAACCTCGCTCAGGGGGAATCGTTACGGCTGGTCAATCCCCGGAAGCGCGCCCAAGAATCTGACGCAGTAGTCGCCATGCTTGCGCACCTCTCGTGCAAGCCTCATCGCGATGCCCAGCTCCGCGACCTCCATCGCCCAAAACGACGCTGCCGCTTCGAAAGAACGGGCCGGAGTGCTGCGTCTGGCCTCTACGGTGTTCCCGAGCCTTGTCCGACACTTCACTTCGCGAGATCCGAGCGATGCGAAGCCTGCTCGGGCCGCGCCTACGCTTCAGGTCGCCTTGCCTGAGCCGGCCTCGTCGCTGGTTCGCGGCATGGTGGGCGCTGGACTGGCGCTCGAAGGCCAGCTTGCAGATCGTTGGTGCGTCGTGGATTCGGACGATGCCGATGTCCGAATCATCGATGCGGCAGTGGGATCAGGCGGCGCATCGGTTCGCGCCCTTGTGCGCCTGCCCGCGCGTCCGCCCATCCAGATCAGGTTGCCGTGGCCGCTGCGTTCGCCCGAGCTCTTCGCAGCACTGAACGGCGTTGTCGAATTGCTCGGAAGGCACACCGAGTCGCTGTGCGATTCAGGGGCCGAGGGCCCCACCGCATTTGCGCTCGTCGAAGCGTGGGCGGCGGCGCTGCTGCAGGGTGATCGTCGATGCATGCTGCGATCCGAAGGGATCGACCTGCTGCACATTGACCTCGACACCGACACCTGCCTCGCGCCACCAGAGTTTGTCGGGGCCGGCTCCACCTTGGTGGATCCGTGGCGACTCGCTGCTTGCCTTTGCGAATCCCAACCGGTGATTCACCCCGGCGAACCGCCGCGCACTGATTGGCATCGAATGGGAAGTGCGAGCGCGTTCCTCTGGGCATTGGCCGGGCTTTCAACGTCCGAAGGAGCCTCCCAGCTCGCTTTGGCCGCGACCCAATTGCGCCTGACGGCGTGGCCATCCTTGATCGATAAAGGGCCGGCTTCATGGGGCCAGATCGCCCGCACCCTGTCAGAAGAACCGATGCCCGCAAGCGCACTCTTCCGTCTCGTGCCGGCTTCCGCGCAGGAGCGTGCCTTTTTCATCAACGCATGCCTTGTCACGGGATGCCTCGAGCTCCACAGCGACCCGTCGAAGCAGCTTTCAGGGGCGGCTACAGACCTGATGGAAAGCTAGGAAGCGGCGTACTTCTGCAGCGAGGCACATGCGCCGCGCTGCTCAGGTCCAATCCACCACGCCGAACTCGTCCAGCAGCTCATCGCAGAGCACCGCCCATTCATTCCCCACGGCGCTGTTCGTCGCATTGCGCCACACCGGGCGTTTGGCAGCGAGGGCATCGGAAACGGCAATCGCGCGGCGCAGATAGGGCGTGCGCACTTTGAACTGCTGAGCCAAGCGCGCACTCACTTGGGAATGCTGCTTCGCACGGGCGTTCACCGCATTGATCACGAACTCCGCGGGCGCCAGTCCCGGATTCATGTGCTCACTGATTGACACGGCCTCGGCCAGCAAAGACGACACGCCATCGACGGCATAGCTTTCGGGCTGAAGCGGTATGACCAAGCGCTGCGAGGCTGCCAAAGCCGCCGTGAGGCGAAGGCCAAGCGCGGGCGCGGTGTCGATCACGATGAAGCCGAACTCCTTGCCCAAGGTCTTCAGGTGGGCAATGGCTGTGAAGGCCTGCGAGAGCTGGCCGCGATCGGTGGCGTTCAGCGCGGCGGTCGCCGGCAGTACGGAAATGTTCGGGTCCACGCCAGGCATGGGCACCGGCACGGCATCGGGGCTGAACAGCTTGTCGGAGCCGTCGGCTCGAAGGGCCTTGCCGCGGTCGGCCAGAGTGCCCGTCAGGTTGCCCTGGGCGTCGAAATCGACCGCCAGCACCTTGTTGCCGCGCTCGGCCGCCCGAAACGCCAAATGCGCCGCCAGCGAGGTCTTGCCCACGCCGCCCTTGTGGTTCGCCACCGTCACGATCATGCGGATCCGTCCCTAGGCCAATACGGGCTTGAGTGTCAGACGAATCCCGACCCGAGGCAACGCCCGCGCGGACTTGACTTGCCCCACGGCCCTTTGGCTGGCATAGTGCGCGGCTCTCTGTGCCTGCCCGCAGGCCGAGGGAACCCGCAATTCCAATCCCGCGTCGCGGGATTTCCGCCCCCACCGCAAGGCCATGGGCGGGCCGATGCCACCCGGGCGATGGGTGGTCCGCAGCAATCCCAGGAGAGCCTCATGGGTCGCAAGTGTCAGCTGACCGGCAAAAGCGTCATGTCCGGTAACAACGTTTCGCATGCCAACAACAAAACCCGCCGTACGTTTTCGGCGAACATCCACGAGCGCCGTTTCTGGGTTGCCAGCGAGAACCGCTGGGTGAAGCTGAAGATTTCGGCGAATGCGCTGCGCACGATCGACAAGAACGGTATTGATTCCGTGCTTGCCGAACTCCGTGCTGCTGGCCACAAGGTCTAAGGGAGAATCACCATGGCTTCGAAGCGCGACAAGATTCGTTTGGTGTCGTCGGCCGGTACCGGCCACTTCTACACCACCGACAAGAACAAGAAGACGATGACCGGCAAGTTCGAGATCAAGAAGTACGATCCGACCATCCGCCAGCACGTGATGTACAAGGAAGCGAAGATCAAGTAAGCCATCGGCTGCTTGTTCTCCTCCAAGAAAAACCCGCCGAAAGGCGGGTTTTTTGTTGGGCCATCAAGGCGCGACCACCACCCGATTCCGACCCGCGTGTTTGGCCTGATACAAGGCTTGGTCGGCGCGCTGCAAAGCCGACTCGGGCGGTTCAACGCCCTGCTTCCATCCCGCGACACCAATACTGACGGTGACTTCGCCCGGCTCGAGGCCGTTGCCACCCGCAGCAACCGCGCTGCGAAGTGCCTCGGCCAAAAGACCCAATTGCGCCGCATCGCGATCGCGAACGAGTACGGCGAACTCTTCGCCACCATATCGGTACAAGCTTGCGCGGTCGCTTTCGGATTCCGACTGCAGTGCCCGATGCAAGGTTTCGGCAATCGCCACCAACACGCGATCACCTTCCAAGTGGCCTCGCGTGTCGTTGATGGACTTGAAGTGATCGACATCGGCCAGCAGCACCCCCATCGCTGCGGGCTCAGCGCGTGGAGCAGCTAATCGCGCCAGCACTTCGTTGAAGCGACGGCGGTTGAGGCAGCGGGTTAAGCCGTCGCGCTCACTCAAGTCACGCAACATGCGCCCGGCGCGTTCTTCGAGAAGCGCGTAGGTGGTGACGAAGCACACCATCAGGCCATACACGCTGAGGAAGCGCACCACATCGATGGACGGTAACTGAGTGGCAGCCACAGCGCTGGCGAAAAAACCAAACACCAACATCGCCACCATCGCCCGCCATGCCGGCAACAAAAACACCACCACGACAGGAAAGAGGTAGCCCCAATACTGCAAGGGCCGCCCATGCCACCAACCAAAGCCGATGGCAAAAATGACCAGCCCGAGGATGGTGCCGAAGAACAGCAGGCTGCCCACGCGGCGCGGCAGGAAGAGCAACGCGAGTAGGCTCAGCCCATTCAGCGTGAACACAATCCACGCTAGGCGCGCCGTGTCCGCCAAGCCCAAGGAGGCATTGAGAAAGCCCAAGGCCAGCATCAGGGTCGACATGAGCGCGACCAAGACAAGCGCAACCCGCCAGCGCAGGAGTTCGCGCGTTTCGGCATAACTGGATCGCGCTTCTGCCATCCGGCCCTCCCCACGGTGCGCTGCCAGCCTAAACGAGCGAGGCACCCGCGTGGGCCACAGCGCTGTCAAACCCGGTGTATTGGGCTTCGTGGGCGATGTGCGGCGGGCTGCAGCAGGACAAGTGCGCGGGACCGTCGCACACTTCCACTACCCCGTGACGGAGCAGCCCCCTTGGCCATGACCGACGACCGCTTTGCGATTCCCCCGGAGTTTTCAGCGCGCGCGCACTACGACAACGCAGGCTTGCAGCGGGCGCGAGAGACCTTTGAGCGCGAACCCAAGGCTTGGTGGCGTTCATTGGCCGAGCGCTTGGAATGGTCGCGATTTCCTCAGGAAATGGACGATGTCAGTTTCGACCCCGAGCAATTCCGCATTCGCTGGTACGCCGATGGCGAACTGAACGTGGCCGCGAACTGCCTCGACCGCCAGCTCGCCACGAACGGTGACAAGACGGCGATCCTGTTCGAGCCGGATGATCCGAAGGAACCGGCGCAGCACATCAGCTACCGCGAGCTACACACACGCGTCTGCCGTCTGGCCAACGCGCTGGTCAACCTCGGCGTGAAGCGCGGCGACCGCGTCACGATCTACTTGCCGATGATCCCCGAAGCGGCTGTCTCGATGCTGGCCTGCGCACGCATCGGTGCCGTGCATTCGGTGGTGTTCGGCGGCTTCGCGCCGCATGCCGTGGCTGGCCGTATCGCCGATTGCGGCACCCGACTCGTCATCACCGCCGATGAGGCGCGGCGCGGCGGCAAGCGCATTCCACTGAAAAGCGTGGTGGACGAGGCGCTGACCATGCCGGGCACGACCTCGGTGGAAACGGTGCTGGTCGTGCGCAACACCGGCTCGTCCGTGCCGATGCAGATGCCGCGCGATCGTTGGTACGAATCGGTCGTCGAAGGCCAAGCCGACACGCACGCCGCGCCAGCGATGAATGCGGAAGATCCGCTGTTCATCCTTTACACCTCGGGCAGCACCGGAAAGCCGAAGGGCGTGCTGCACACCTCGGGCGGTTATCTTGCTTGGGCGAGCTGGACCTTCCACGCCGTGTTCGACCACCGCCCCGACGATGTGTTCTTCTGCACCGCCGACGTGGGCTGGATCACCGGCCACAGCTATGTGGTCTACGGCCCGCTGTCGAACGGCGCCACTGCAGTGATGTTCGAAGGCGTGCCGACCTGGCCCGACAGCGGCCGCCTATGGGACATCGTCGACCGCCACGGCGTGACCATCCTCTACACGGCGCCCACCGCCATCCGCGCGCTGATGCGCGACGGCGACGAACCGGTGCAAAAGCGCTCGCGGAAATCGCTGCGCCTTCTCGGCACCGTTGGCGAACCGATCAACCCGGAAGCTTGGCGTTGGTACCACCGCGTGGTGGGCGACGAACGCTGCCCGGTCGTCGATACGTGGTGGCAAACCGAAACCGGCGGCATGTTGATCTCGCCGGTACCTGGCGCGGTTGAAGCGAAGCCAGGCTCAGCCACCCTGCCACTGCCCGGTGTACGACCTGCACTCGTCGATGCGGACGGCAAGATCCTCGAAGGAGCGACCAGCGGCAACCTCGTGCTGCTGGGCTCCTGGCCCGGCCAGATGCGCACGGTGTTCGGCGACCACCAACGCTTCATCGACACCTACTTCAAGGCCTACCGGGGTATGTACCTCACCGGCGACGGCTGCCGTCGCGACGAGGACGGCTATTACTGGATCACCGGCCGCGTCGACGACGTCATCAACGTGTCGGGGCATCGCATCGGCACCGCAGAAGTGGAAAGCGCGCTGGTGTCGCACACCAAGGTCGCCGAAGCCGCTGTGGTTGGCTTTCCGCACGACATCAAAGGCCAGGGCATCTACGCCTACGTGACGCTGAAGGCCGGCATCAACATGGACGACGCCCTGCTCGCAGAGTTGAAACAGCAAGTGCGCCACGAGATCGGCGCCATTGCGCAGCCTGATCACATCCAGTTCGCACCGGGGCTGCCGAAGACACGCAGCGGCAAAATCATGCGGCGCATTCTGAGAAAGATTGCCGAGAACGCTCCAGATCAGCTCGGTGACACCAGCACGCTGGCCGATCCGGCGGTGGTGCAGCACCTCGTGGAGCATCGGCTGGTGCGCTAGCCCATCGCTACTTGCGTTTGGACTTCGCCGCGGCAATCCGATTATTCAAAAAGCACGAGAGCGCCTCGGCACTGGCACCACCGCGAGTCATAGCAAAGGCGTGTTCGTCGTCGCGATGACGGTCGAGCCAGACGCCGCCCTCAGGTGATGGCTCGGGCCGCGTAGCCGCCAACCACAACGCGGTGTCGGCGCCTTGCGCGCCATCGCGGAGCACGCGTTGCAACGAGCGGCGGAATCCCGGAAGGGAGGAACGTACGCCGTCGGTATCAACCCAGCCCGGATGCATCACCAGCGCGCGCGGGCCGTCGGCTTGCGTGTTCCACCAGCGCGTCAATTCCATTTGCGCGCGCTTGTGTTGGGCATAGGCCATGAAGCCGTCGTGCGCAGTCGGAACACGCGCTTCGAGTGCATCAAGGTCCAGCTTCGCTCCGTATGCCCCGCCCGAACTCACCGAGATGATCAGGCTACCGGCATCCACGGCGGCAGCGGAACGCAGTGCAGCAGTCATGGCAAACGGCACCAGCACATTCGTCGCAAAACTGGTTTCCACGCCTTCGGTGGTGGTGCGGTGCTCGTGCAGCATCACGCCGACGTTGTGAACCAGCACGTCGAAGCGCGGCGCATGGGCCGCCCATGCTTCGGTTTCCGCAAGGCTGGAAAGATCGACGCGCACCAGATGCAAACGCGCGGCGTCTTCTCCAGCCTCGTTGCGCAAGGCCTCCAACTTGGCCGCATCACGCGCCAAGGCATGCACCTCGGCGCCACCGCGCAACGCTCCCAGCACGATGGCCCGACCGATGCCGCCGCTAGCTCCCGTGACGCACCAGCGCTGGCCGCTGAAGTTGAAGGGCGGTGCGGGGCGCGCGGCGACCCGCCTTCTGTGGCCAATGGCTGAAAAGGGCAGAAGGAAGCGGGCGTAGAAAAACAGAGCAGCGAGGGACTTGAGCATGGACCTTACTTCGGCGGTTCGGCCAGATAGTCGAGCGCCAACTGAGAAAGCGCGTGCACGCCAAGGTCGAGGCCGCTGTCGTCAATGCGGAAATCGGGTGTGTGGTGATCAGGCGCCTGTGCCGCCGGGATCGCCGGGTCGCGGCCGCCGAGGAAAATGAACAGGCCGGGGGCTTTTTGGGCGAAGAACGAGAAGTCTTCCGAGCCCGTGTCCGCGGGTCGCACAAAGACTCGGTCGGCACCGGCCACGCGCTGCAGCGTGGGCAGCATGCGGGCGGTCAGTTCGGGATCGTTGTAGGTCACCGGGTAGGACGGCTCGCTGGGCAAGATGACCTCGGCCGTCGCGCCCATCGCGCCGGCGATCTGGGTGGCCACGGCGCGAACGCGCTGGCGCAGCAGTTCCTTCGTTTCGGGCGTCAGGGCGCGCAGCGTGCCTTCGAGTTCGACCTGCTCGGGAATGATGTTCGAGCGCACACCGCCCTGAATGCGGCCCACGGTCACCACCGCCGCGCCTTCAATGAGTTCGACATTCCGACTGACGATGGTCTGCAGGGCCATCACCACTTGCGAGGCAGTGACGATCGGATCGACACCCAACCATGGCTTTGAACCATGCGACTGCTTGCCTGTGAGCACGATTCGGAAGGTGTCGCGACTGGCCATCGTGCCGCCCGGCCGGTATCCGATGCGCCCGGTCTCGATCCGCGAGTTGATGTGCAGGCCGAACACTGCCTCCACCTTCGGCTTGTCCATCACGCCTTCCTTGACCATCAGCTCGGCGCCACCCTCTTCACCGGGCGGCGGACCTTCCTCGGCCGGCTGGAAGAAGAATTTGATCGTGCCGGGGATCGACGCGCGGCGAGCGGCGAGCACTTCGGCAACGCCCATCAAGATGGCGGTATGGGCGTCATGGCCGCAGGCGTGCATTACGCCGACGTCCTGCCCCGCGTAAGTGCTCCGAACCTTCGAGGCGAAGGGCAGGTCGACGCGTTCGGTGACCGGCAAGGCATCCATATCGGCACGCAGCGCAATCACGGGGCCGGGCTTGCCACCCACCAAAGTACCCACCACGCCGGTGTGCGCCACGCCGGTCTGGACTTCGAGGCCCAGCCCCTTCAGGTGTTCGGCGACGATGCCGGCGGTTCGTGTCTCGCGGTTCCCGAGTTCAGGGTGTTGGTGGAAGTCGCGTCGCCACGCGACCACTTTCGGCTCGATGGCGGCCACTTGCTGGGCCAAGTCGTCGTTCGCCACAGCAAAACGCCACGGGGCGAACATCAGGAGCAGAACGAGGCACGAGCGAAGCAGCAGCATGAGAATCTCCAATGTGGGCAGGGTCGTAGCGCGCGAACAACGCTATCACGCAGTTTTCAGGAGCGGGGGTAGACTTAAGGGATGAACTCGACAACAGCTCACGCCGACCTCCAACCCCTGCTGCAACGCCTTCGCCGCGCCTGGCTTGCACAGCGCCCCAGCTACACGCAGCGCATGGATGATCTCTCGCGTTTGGGCGAGGCCATCAAGGCGCGCCGCGAGCAGATTGTCGAAGCCATCAATGCCGATTTCGGCCGGCGCTCCAGCGTCGAAACCCTGATGGCTGACGTGATGGTGACGCTGGAAGAGCTGAAGCACGTCCGCAAGCATTTGAAGAAGTGGATGCGCCCCAAAAGCGCCCCGGTGAACATGCTCTTCCTTCCCGCTCGGGGCGAAGTCCGCTTTTTGCCGCTGGGTGTGGTGGGCATCGTGGCGCCGTGGAACTACCCGTTCCAGCTCGCCATGATTCCGCTCATCGATGCGATTGCCGCCGGCAATCACGTGATGATCAAGCCGAGCGAATTCACCCCGCGCACGAGCGCATTGATGCGCGAACTCTGCGCCGAGGTGTTCCCATCGGACCGCGTGGCCGTGGTGGAAGGCGATGCCTCACTCGGCGCCGCGTTTACATCGCTGCCCTTCGACCACCTGCTGTTCACCGGCTCCACGGCCGTGGGTCGCAAAGTGATGGCAGCGGCTGCGCCACACCTCACGCCCATCACCTTGGAACTCGGCGGAAAGTCGCCGGCCGTGGTGGCACCGGGATTCGACATCGCGCTTGCAGCGGAGCGCATCGCTTTCGGCAAGCTGTTCAACGCGGGCCAAACCTGCGTGGCGCCCGATTACGTGTTGGTGCCGCGCGAATCACGCGAAGCCTTCGTTGCGGCATATCTGGCCGCCGTGGCGAAGTTCGTGCCGCAGCTCGCGGGCAATGCCGATGTCACCTGCGTGATCAACGGCCGACAGGCCGGGCGTTTGCGTGACTGGCTGGCCGATGCCAAAGCGCGCGGGGTGGAGATTCGTCAACACGCGCCCGACAACGGCAGCGCGTCGCCCGGTGAAATTGTGCCGCCCACGGTCTTGCTTGACCCGCCCGACGACGCGCTGGTGATGCAGGAAGAAGTGTTCGGCCCACTGCTTTCGGTGAAGAGCTACGACACGCACGATGAAGCGCTGAATTACATCCTCGGCCGCGACCGACCGCTGGCGTTCTATCCCTTCGACCGCGATAGCGCGCGCCTTGAAAACACGCTCGACACCATCGTGGCGGGCAGCGTGTGCGTCAACGACACCATCATCCAATTCGGCCAGCACGAGCTGCCGATTGGCGGCGTCGGCCCCTCGGGTATGGGCCATTACCACGGGCATCAGGGCTTCCTCACCTTCAGCAAAGCCATGCCGGTAATGCGCCAAGCCCGCTTCAATGGCATGGGCTTGTTCAACCCGCCCTACAGCGGCTTGGTCAAACGTTTCTTGGATTTCCTGACCCGCTAAAGCACCGCGACTGCGCAGGCGCAGG
>JAIXVL010000176.1 GCA_027483045.1 Lysobacteraceae bacterium | reverse complement strand
TCGTCTGGTTCGCGCGAGGCTGCTTTGCGCGCCGCCGGAGCCGTGGTGGCTGCCGTCGATGCCGTGCTGGGTGGCGAGGTGCCGCATGCGTTCTGTGCGGTCCGCCCACCGGGCCACCACGCAACGCGCGATACGGCCATGGGCTTTTGCCTGTTTAACGGCATTGCCGTGGGCGCGGCGCATGCGGTGCTGGCACACCAGCTATCGCGGGTTTCGGTCGTCGATTTCGATGTGCATCACGGCAACGGCACGGAAGACATCTTCGCCGCCGAGTCCCGCGTGCAATACGTCAGCTCGCATCAAGCCCCGCTCTATCCGGGTACCGGCGCCGAATCCGATGTGGGCTTGGGAAACATTGCCAATGCTCCCCTGCCCCCGCGCACCGGCAGCCAAGATTTCCGGGCCGTGTGGCGCGAGCGCTTGCTGCCCGCCATCGAGCGTTTTCAACCGCAGCTGATCCTCATCTCCGCGGGTTTTGATGCGCATCGGCTCGATCCGCTCGCCGATCTCGATCTTCAAGCTGAAGACTTTCGCTGGCTCAGCGCAGAACTGGCGGCGCTCGCGAAGCGGCATGCCAAGGGCCGCCTAGTGTCAGTGCTCGAAGGCGGCTACAGCCTGACCGCACTGCGCGAATGCAGCGTGGCCCATCTGCGCGGGCTCGCTTCTGCGTAGTCGCAGCGGCCCGCTCAGCGCGGGTCGAACTTCAGCGCCGCCGAGTTGATGCAGTAACGCATGCCGGTGGGCCGCGGCCCGTCAGGAAACACGTGACCCAAATGCGAATTGCAGCCCGCGCAACACACCTCGGTGCGGCGCATGCCGTGCGAGCCATCTTCTCGAAGAATGACTGCCGCCTTGAGCACAGGCTGGGTGTAGCTCGGCCAACCGCTTCCTGAATCAAATTTCGCCGTCGAATCAAAGAGTTCAGTGCCGCATGCCACGCAGGCGTAAATGCCATCGGCGTGATGGTCCGAGAACTGCCCGGTAAAGGGCGCCTCGGTCGCAGAACAACGGCAGATGGCGTATTGCTCGGGAGTCAGGGTGGCGCGCCACTCGGCGTCGGACTTGTTCATCTCGGTGGTTCCCAGCGGGCAGGCGATGCCGCAAGCTTACGAGTCTTTTGTGAGAGGCCTGTCCGTGTCCCGACCCCAACTTCACCCATTGGCTTTGGCTCTGGCCCTCGCGCTGGCCTCGCCAGCACACGCCCTGGTGGGTTCGAACGACCCCGAATGGGTGCTGTGCCGCGCGCCAGACGGACTCGGCGCGCAGCGTCCAAGCCCGGCCACGGTGGGCAGGCAGGCCCGCGCCGGCGCCGAGATCGATGTGCGCGCTGACCAGCTCAATGTCTCTGGCGAAAAGGTCACCGTCTTCAAGGGCAACGTGGAGCTGACCCGCGCCGACCAATGGCTCGGCACCGACGAACTGACCTACACCCACGAGAGCGAGACGTGGGCCAGTACCGGCCCGGTGCGCTTCGAAGATGAGGGTTTGCGCCTGACTGCCGCCAAAGCGAGCGGCGACAACGCCAAAGAGCAAGTCAGCCTGACCGACGTGCGTTACCAGCTCAGCACCAGCACGTTGGGCAACGGCGAAGCCAACAGCGCCGTGCGTGAAGGCGCGCGCAGCACACTCACCGATGCCTCGTTTTCGACCTGCCCTCCCGGCCAGCGCCAGTGGGCTTTCGAAGCGGCCACCATCGAAATCGATGATGAGAAGAAGACAGGCACCGCGCAGAACGCCACGCTGCGCATCGGCGGCGTTCCTGTGCTGTGGCTGCCGTACGTCAGCTTTCCGACCACCGACGAGCGCCGCAGTGGCGTGCTGGCGCCCACGCTGGGCTACAACGAACGCAACGGCATCGATATCCAGGTGCCGTACTACTTGAATCTGGCCCCCAACTACGACGCCACCTTGTATCCCCGCGTGCTGGGACAACGCGGTTTCATGATGGGCGCCGAGTTCCGTTACCTGACGGATCGCAGCTCGGGAATCGTGGAAGGCACCTACCTGCCCGATGACGATGTGGCGGGGCGCGATCGCGGCCTGTTCCGCTGGCAGAACACCAGCGGCCTGACGCCCCATTGGTATGCCGCAGTGAACCTGCAGAACGTGAGTGATCGTGGCTACCTGCGCGACTTCGGCACCGATTTCGGCCAGACCAGCCTCAGCCTCTTGGACAGCAACGCAGCGCTGATTGGTCGCGGCCGCTACTGGACCAGCAGCCTGTCGGTGGAGCGTTGGCAAGCGGCGAATCCCGCCGTGTTGCCCGGTAGCGAGCCTTTCAGCCGCCTGCCGCGTTTGCGTGGCACCTGGATGCAGCCACTTCAGCCTTGGCTTGAAGCGGGCGTTGCGGCTGAAGCCGTGCACTTCACCCATGACGAGCGCGCAGGTGGCAAGCGCTTCGATGTTCGCCCGAGCGTGCGCCTGCCCTTCGGTGGGAGCTCATGGTTCATCACTCCCGAATTGGGCTGGCGCTACACCCAGTACCAATTGGAACGCGACCCCTTGGTGGCGCGCCTCGATCGCAATCCCAGCCGCAGCCTGCCTTTCGGCAGCCTCGATATGGGCCTGTTCTTCGAACGCGACACACGTATCGGCGGCACCGATCTGGTGCAAACGCTTGAGCCACGCTTGTACTACTTGCGTGTGCCCTATCGCGACCAGAGCACTCTGCCGCTCTTCGATACACAGCCGCTCAGCTTCAGCTGGCCTGGCCTGTTCCGCGATAACCGCTATACCGGCGCGGACCGTCAGGCCGACGCCAATCAAGCCACCTTCGCCGTCACCACCCGTTTGCTGGGTGCCGCCGACGGCCGCGAGCGCCTTTCGGCCAGCGTGGGGCGCGTGCACTACTTCGATCCGCCACGGGTGACTTTGCCCGGCGAGCGCGTCGGCGGAACCGACGGCTCGGCCTATGTGGGCGAACTCGATCTGCGCGTGAGTGATGCATGGAGCGTGTCGCTGGCCCAGCAGTGGAATCCGGGCGCCTTGGGCACCGATCTTTCGGCCGTCCGCACCCAGTACCGCTTCTCCGAGCGCGGACTGATCAACGCCAGTTACCGCTACCGCAAGGACTTGCTGGAGCAGACCGACTTCAGCTTTGCCGCGCCGATCAACCAGAACTGGCGGGCCGTGGGCCGCTGGGCCTGGTCGGTACGTGAAGGTCGCACGCTGGAAGCCTTGGGCGGCCTGGAATGGCGCAGCTGCTGCGTGGCCGTGCGCGTTCTGGCCCGCGATTACGTGCGCGACATCAACGACGACCGCAATCTGGGCATCTATCTCGAGATCGAGCTGAACGGAATCGGGCGCTTTGGCCGCGATTCAGAGCGATTGTTGTCCGATGCTATCCTTGGCTACTCGCCGTAACCCTGCGCTCCGCGCGCTCTAGAGCACTTTCCGGACCATGTTGAAGTTCGTTCTCTCCAGCCTTTTGGCCACTTCCGTTGTGCTGTTCCCAGCGGCATCGCAGGCACAGCTGCTGCAAGGCCCCGGCAGCGCCGGCCCCATGGATGGCATTGCTGCTGTCGTCGATGAAGACGTGATTCTGAAGTCGGAACTCGATCGCGCCGTGCAGAACGTGCGCGGGCAGTATCAAGGTCGCGAAAACCAGCTTCCGCCGGAAGATGTGCTGAAGCGCCAAGTGCTCGACCGCCTCATCCTGATGCGCCTGCAGATTGCGCGCGCCGACAGCACGGGCATTCGCATTGGCGATACCGAACTGAACCAGACCATCCAAACCATTGCCGCACGATCCAGCGTCAGCATCGAGCAGATGCGCGCACAGATCGAAGGCGAAGGCCTGAGCTTCGACGAATACCGCCGCAGCGTGCGCGAAGAACTGCAAATGCGTCGGCTGCAGCAGCGCGTGGTGCAAAGCCGCGTCGTGGTCAGTGAATCGGAAATCGACCAGCTCCTGAAGCAGCGCAGCGTCGACAGCGTGGAATACCGCTTGGCCAATCTGCTCGTGGCACTGCCGGATGGCGCCACGGCGGAACAGGTCGCCACGGCGGAAGAAAAGATTCGCGGCATCAAGGCCCTGATCGATCGCGGCGAAATGGATTTCCGCGCAGCGGCGATTCGCTACTCCGACGACCGCAACGCGCTGGAAGGCGGCGACCTCGGCTGGCGCGAAGCCAGCTCCATTCCGCCGCGCTTCGCCGAAATGATCCAAGCCATGCAGCCTGGAAACTACAGTGAGCCGGTACGTGGTCCGAGCGGCATCCAGATGGTGCAACTGGTGGAAACACGCCAGTCCGGCCCGCAGAAGGTCACCGAGTTCCAAGCCGACCATCTGTTGGTGGCCGTGAACGACGTGGTGGGTGAAGAAGCCGCGCGTCGCAAGCTGGATGAACTGCGCGCCAAAATCGAGGGCGGTGAAGACTTCGCCAAGGTGGCCAAAGACAACTCCGACGACACCTTCAGCCGTAATCGCGGTGGCCGCTTGGATTGGTTCACTGCCGAAACCTACGGGCCGGATTTCATTGCTCAGGTCGAGGCACTGCAGGACGGCGGCTTGTCGGCACCGTTCCGCACGGAGGCCGGCTGGCATGTTATCCGCCGCATCGGCAGCCGCGAGCAGGACATCACCGAGGAAACGCGTCGACTTCGCGCCCGCCAGATCATTGGCGAGCGTAAGGCGCAAGACGAATTCGAGCGCTTCCTGCGCCAGCTGCGCTCCGACGCGTACGTCGAATCGCGCTTAGGCGCCTGATGGCGGCAGCGGTACGCCCTCGGCTCGCACTCGTTCCGGGCGAGCCAGGGGGCGTCGGGCCCGAGCTGTGCGTGCGCATTGCGCAGCAGCCTCAAGAATCCGAGCTGGTCGTCTATGGCGACGGCGAGACCTTGCTTGCCGCAGCGCATGCGCTGCACCTGCCACTTCGCTTGCGCGGCCTGAACGAGTATTGCGCCCCGGGCGAACTGGCTCTGGTCGAGCATCGCAATGCACAACCCGTGCAATTCGGATTTGCCGATGCCGCCAATGCAAGCGCGGTGATTGGCGCCCTATTGGCGGCCGCAGCGGATGCGCGCAGCGGGCAAGTGGGGGGCATGGTCACCGGCCCGGTGAACAAAGCCAGCATCAATCGCGGCGGCATTCCTTACGTCGGCACTACCGAACTGCTGGCCGCAGAGGCTGGCGTTCCGGTTGTGATGATGCTGGCCAATCCAACGCTGCGGGTGGCACTGGCCACCACCCATTTGCCACTTCGCGCGGTGGCCGACGCGCTGACCGCGGAAGGTCTGACCCGCGTTCTGCGCATCACGGAGCACGCCCTGCGTACCGATTTCGGAATCGCGAATCCGCGCTTGCGTGTGCTGGGGCTTAACCCGCATGCCGGCGAGTCCGGCGAACTCGGCCGCGAAGAAATCGACATCATCGCGCCGGTGATTACCGCGTTGCGCAGCGAGGGCATGCTGCTCGAGGGCCCGATACCGGCAGATAGCGCCTTCTTGCCGGGCACGTTGCCAAGCACGGCCGCGGTAATCGCCATGTACCACGACCAAGGGCTTCCGGTGCTGAAATCCACGGGATTCGAAGATGCCGTCAACATCACGCTCGGACTGCCCTACCCACGCGTTGCTGTGGACCATGGTACTGCGCTGAATCTCGCCGGCACCGGGCGCGCCAGCGCTTCAAGCCTGGAACATGCGCTGCGCCTTTGCACACATCTTGCCCGCCGCAAATCGGCTAGGGACACGCACGCATGAGCTTGGATACCCACCGCCACAAGAAACAACTCGGCCAGCACTTTCTTTCCGACCGCAGCGTGGTCGAAAAGATCGTCAAGTTTGTGAATCCGCAGCCCGGAGAGCGCATTGTCGAGATTGGCCCCGGCGCGGGCGCGTTGACCTTCCCCCTGCTGAAAAAGCACGGGGAACTGACTGTCATCGAGTTCGACCGCGACCTCATTGAACCGCTCACCGAAGAAGGCGCGAAGCACGGCCGACTCACCATCCTGCACCGCGATGTGTTGTCGGTGGACTTTGGAAAGCTTGGTGCAGGCCAAGACGTGCTGGGTCCGCTGCGACTGGTCGGCAATCTGCCCTACAACATCTCCTCGCCCATCCTGTTCCACGTGCTGGAGCACGCCGACGTGGTGCGCGATATGCACTTCATGCTGCAAAAGGAAGTGGTCGACCGAATGGCCTCGGAGCCCGGCAGCAAGGTTTACGGCCGTCTTTCTGTCATGTTGCAGGCCGTTTGCCGCGTGACCCCGCTCTTCGATGTGCCGCCCGGCGCCTTCACACCTCCGCCGAAGGTGGATTCTGCGGTCGTGCGTTTAGTACCTAAATCGAACGACGAGATCGGCATCACCGACGCGAAGCGCTTTGCGCAGGTGGTGGCTGCGGCGTTCTCGCAACGGCGCAAAACCCTGCGGAATGCGCTGTCCACCGTATGTGACGTGGAGGCCATTCGCGCTGCCGACATCGACCCCGGCGCGCGCGCCGAGCAAGTGGCCGTCGCCAGCTTCGCCCGTTTGGCGAATCACCTGAGCGCCACGACTAACTTGCCCCCCGAAGACGGCGCGCTTCCGTAGAATTCCCGCCATGCCGAATGATCGTTATGCCATTCGAGTGGCCGTAGCCACTCGTTTTCTCGATGAACAAAGTGCTCCCGAGCAGGGGCGCTATGTGTTTGCTTACACCATCCGCATCGCCAACACAGGCGACGTGCCAGCGCGCCTGCTGTCCCGCCACTGGCAAATCACCGATGCCAACGGCAAGGTGCAGGAAGTTCGCGGCGACGGCGTCGTGGGCCAACAACCTTGGCTCAAGCCCGGCGGAGAGTTCGAATACACCTCAGGCGCAGTGCTCGAAACCCTGTGCGGAGAGATGCGCGGCTCCTACCAAATGCTGGCCGATGATGGCACCGAGTTCGATGCCGAGATCGCTCCGTTCGCCCTCAGCATTCCACGGACGCTGCACTGATGGCGACCTATGCGATTGGCGATTTGCAAGGCTGCCACGACGTCCTCCATCGCCTTCTCGACGCCATTCACTTCGATCCCGCCGTCGACAAGCTTTGGTTCTGCGGCGATCTGGTGAATCGTGGCGGTCAGTCGCTGGAAACACTCAAGCTGCTGCACAGCCTGCGCGAGAACATCATCATCACGCTCGGCAACCACGACCTCTCCTTGCTGGCCATCGCCGAGCGCCGACCCGAAGAACAGCGACGGGTGAATCCCGATCTCCAGCGTGTTTTGTTTTCCGATGACGCGCCGATGCTCTTGAGTTGGCTGCGCCAGCAAAAGCTCATGCACGTGGATCGTGATTTGGGATTTGCCATGGTGCATGCAGGCCTCGCGCCGAAGTGGAGCGTGCGGATCGCAGAAGCACGTGCCCGCGAAGTGGAAGTGCGGCTCGCTGGCGAAGGCGGCGCGCGCCTTTTGAAGAACATGTACGGCGACCGCCCCAACTGGTCACCGAAGCTGGAAGGCGTCGACCGTTGGCGCGCCATCATCAACATCTTTACTCGCATGCGCTATTGCACGCCTGGCGGCCGCATTGCTTTTGATGAGAAAGGAAAGCCCGGCGTGCAAAAGCCTGGGCTCTATCCTTGGTTCTCCGTGCCAGGCCATATGGAACGCGAAATGCCCGTGGTGTTTGGCCACTGGTCCACGCTTGGGCTGTTCATGGGCCTAGGTGTGTATGGCTTGGATACCGGCGCGGTGTGGGGCGGCAAGCTCACCGCGCTCGAACTGGGTCCAGAGCCACGTGTTCATCAGGTCGCTGGGCGTGTCGCCGTGGGCGGCGGTCGCGGCGACGATTAACACGCAAAGTTCCTAGCGCCGTACGTAATCCGCAAAACGGAACGCATGCGCATGACGCGCATCGGCGGGATGAACTTCGCTGTCCGTCATCGTCCATTCGGACGCATCCAGCGGCGGAAACCACGCGTCTGCGCCATCCACTGTGGTGCCGACCCAGGTGAGATGCAGCTGACTGGCCATCGGCAAGCAGGCTGCATAAACCTCGCCACCACCGATGACCATCAGGGCGTCGCTTCCGACGCACAGCGCGCAGGCTTCTTCCACCGAAGCCACGGGCTCCATGCCTTCGAAAGGCACTCGCCCACTGCGCGTCAGTACAAGATTGCGCCGCCCCGGCAACGCACGCCCCAGCGACTCCGCGGTCTTGCGACCCATCAGCAAGGACTTGCCGAGCGTTATGGCCTTGAAGCGCTTTAAATCATCAGGAAGTGACCACGGCAAGGTATTGCCGCGCCCAATTGCGAACTCACGATCAAGTGCCGCAATCAGCACGAGGGCCGGTGCGCTTGGCACCGCTGCATCCGCGCCGGAACTCACACGGCCACCGCTGCCTTGATGGCGGGATGCGGGTCATAACCTTGTAGTTCGATGTCCTCGAAGCGGAAGCCCAGTACATCACGCACTTCCGGATTCAGCTTCACCGAAGGCAGGGCGCGATACGTGCGTGAGAGCTGTTCGCGCACTTGGTCTTCGTGGTTCGAGTAGATGTGGCAATCACCACCGGTCCACACGAAATCACCCACGCCGAGATCGCAGACGTGCGCAATCATGTGCGTCAGCAAAGCGTAGCTAGCGATGTTGAAAGGCACGCCCAAAAACAAATCTGCAGAGCGCTGGTAAAGCTGACAGCTCAGCTTTCCGTCGGCCACGTAGAACTGGAACAAGGCATGGCAAGGCATGAGGGCCATCTGCGGCAGATCGGCCACATTCCATGCGCTCACGATCAGGCGCCGCGAATCCGGATTCTTCCGGATCTGTGCCACAACATCACTGATCTGGTCGATGGTGCTGCCATCGGGCGCGGCCCAGCTGCGCCACTGCTTGCCATACACCGGGCCCAACTCGCCCTCGGGGCTGGCCCACTCGTCCCAGATGCGAACTTTGTGTTCCTTCAAGTACGCGATGTTGGTTTCACCCTTCAAGAACCACAGAAGTTCATGCACCACCGACTTCCAGTGCACGCTCTTGGTCGTCACCAAAGGAAAGCCCGCGTTCAAGTCAAAGCGCATCTGTGCGCCAAACACACTGCGCGTTCCAGTACCGGTGCGGTCCGACTTTTGTGCGCCTTCTGCCATCACGCGGGCGAGAAGTTCGTGATACGCCTGCATCAAACATTCTCCAAAACGATGCGCCGCAAGACTCAGGCCTTTGCCGCTTGGGCCAGCACCGGTGCGGTGCGCGAACGCCACAACAGGTAAGCGCCGAGGGCCACCAGAGGCAAACTCAACACCATGCCCATCGTGAGCCAGCCAAACGCCAAGTAGCCATACTGCGCATCCGGCTGCCGGAAGAATTCGGCAACGATTCGGAACACGCCGTACAGCAAAGCAAACAGACCAGACACGGCAAAGCGTGCTCGCGGCTTTGCGCTGAAGACCCACAAGGCAACAAACAGCACTGCGCCCTCAAGCAAGGCCTGCAGCAACTGCGACGGATAACGCGCGTAGGCCTCGAGCAGGCCTTGCTCATGCAGCGTGCGCAACTGTTCCATCGGTGCACCCGTGTACGGACCAAGATCGGCGCGCGGGAACACGACCGCAAATGGCCCGTTGGCCAAGCGCCCCCACAACTCACCGCCGATGTAGTTTCCCAAGCGACCTAAGCCCAAGCCAATCGGCACCAAGGGCGCCACAAAATCCATGACGTCGAAGTAGTGCAAAGCATGCTTTCGACACCACCAGAAGCCAGCCGCCATGACGCCCAACAAGCCGCCATGAAAACTCATGCCGCCATCGCGAATGCGGAACAGCAGCGCAGGATCTTGCAGAAAGGGGCCGAAGTCGTAGAACAGCACGTAGCCAAGGCGGCCGCCAAGAATCACGCCCAACATGCCGTAGAACAGCAAGTCTCCGTAGGCGTTGTCGTCAATGCCGGGCAAGCGCCCTGCAGCAAGACGGCGCTGCCCCAACCACCAGGCCGCGGCGAACGCACCCACATACATCAGTCCGTACCAATGAATGCCGTGCGGCCAAAATGGCAGGTGCAGAGCAATGGGGTCGATGTCGTGGAGAAGGCTCATGCGATCCATCAATTGAGAGCGTTAGTGGGACAGCCAGCGCTTGGCGAATTCGGCCAGCGGCAAGGCGCGATCAAACAAATAGCCCTGAGCCACCTCGCAGCCAAGTTCGATCAGGATGCGGCGGTGCTCTTCGGTTTCCACACCCTCAGCCACCACATCGAGCTTGAGGTGATGCGCCAACCCGAGCAGGCCGCCAACCACCGCGCGTGCGCGGGGGTCATCGGCGCAGCGCAAGCAGAAGCTGCGATCGATCTTGAGCCCGTGCAGCGGCAAATCAATCAGGTGGGTGAGTGATGCAAAGCCGGTTCCGAAGTCGTCCAGCGTGACCGGAATTCCCATCTCACCCAAATACTTCAGGGTGCTGCCGGCGTCATCACCCGCCGACAACAAGGTGTTCTCGGTGACTTCGCAGACCAGCAGGCCTTCCAAACCGTAGCTGCGGGCGGTATCTCGCAATTCGGCAACGAAGGTCGAGTGGCCGAGTTGCACCGGCGAAAAATTCACATGCAGCTGAAAACCTGGCACACGCTCAAGAATCCGCACATGGCGTGCCCAAGCGAACAAATCGCGTAGCAATTGGGAGTGCACTTGGGCGATCAAGCCCGTTTCTTCGAGAACAGGAATGAAATCAGCCGGCGACACTTCTCGCCCAGCGCGTGGCCAGCGCATCAGGGCTTCGGCGCCTACGGCTTGGCCATCTGACAAGCGCACGATGGGCTGCAGGCGAAATTCGAATTCGCGCGCATCCGCCGCTCGGCGCACATCACGCTCCAAATCCAAGGACGACTGCAGCTCATGGCGCGCGTCAGTCCAGACCACTTCCACACGGCCACGCCCCTTGCGCGCTGCGGAGAAAGCAGCGGTCAATGCATCGCGCAACAGACGATCAGGGTCCGTCTCATCGCGCGTTCCGGGAACGATGCCGACCGCCGTGCTGAACTCAATGCTGTCGCCATCGGGTGCCGTCATCGGCAAAGCCAATGCGCGCTGAAGCCGCCCGGCCAAACGCACCGCAGCCCCGTGCACCCGCGGCCCCGTGAGCCAAAGCGCCAGGGTGTCATCGGCAATTCGTGCACAGCAGTGCGTCGGCACAATGTGGTGGATACGTGCCGCGGCCTCGGCCATGACTGCGTTCGCGAAATCTCCGCCGTATCGATGCGCCATGGTGCGCAGGCGCTCGATATCCAAAGCAAGAACGGCAAGCTCCTGACCTGGTGGCAAATCGCGAATCGCGCTACCCAAACGATCGACAAACAAGCCACGCCCGGCAAAGCCAGTCGCGTCGTCGTAGAGCATCTGCTTTTCGCGCTCATCCTCAGCGGCCGCCAGGCGCAAGCGGTCGCGGCGCTGCGACAACACGCCGCTCATAGAAGAGACGAAAAGCTTTTCAGCGCTCGTCCACACGCGTGCCGGACCCACATGTTCCAAACAGAGAACGCCGACAATCTCGCCAAACTCGCAAATGGGAACATCCAGCATCGCGCCGATGCCCATGGGCTTCATGTAGCTATCGCGCAATTCGCTAGTGCGCGGATCGTTCAGTACATCATCTGCCGCCAGAACCAGCAGCCCTTCGATCGCAGAAAAATAGATGGGCGCCGACTCGCAGGGCAGTGAAGCCTTGAGCACATGCACACCCACGCCACGCTCGAACATCAACTGGCAATCCAGCGACACCGCGCCGGGCGCAAGGCCCCAAACGCTTGCGCGCGAAACACCGATGGCTGCAGCGATTAGCTCAAGAATGTTGCCCAGCGCTTCCGCATCATTGCTTTGCGCCAAACGATGCGCATCCCGCAAGGCCTGC